>JAWVEW010000189.1:0-6975 GCA_033856495.1 Miltoncostaeaceae bacterium
GGCCAATTGACCGCCGGCGCGACGGCCAAATGACCACCGGGGGGAACATGAGCGCACTCGAGCGCCGCCAGGACCGACTGGTGGAGGCCCTGGCCGGGCGGGGCCTCTCCGCGCTCCTCGTAAGCGATCTGACCAACGTGCGCTACCTGACCGGCTTCGTGGGCACCAACGCCCTCGTCGTGCTCGGGCCCGAGCGCCGGCAGCTGTTCACGGACTCCCGCTACATGGTGGCCGCGCGCGCCCAGACCAGCGGGGTGGAGATCGTCGACGCCGGCCGGGAGCTGCTCGACCGGGTGGCGCAGGCCCTGCGTGAGAGCGCGGGGGACGGCCCGGTCGGGGTCGAGGCCGAGAATCTCACCCTGGCGCGGCACGAGCGCCTGAAGGCGGCGCTGAACGGGGTCGCGCTCGAGCCGACCGCCGGGCTCGTCGAGAGCCTGCGCGCCCGCAAGGAGCCGAGCGAGCTCGCCCTGATGCGCGAGGCGGCGGCCATCGGCGATCGGGCCTTCGAGGCGGTGGCGTCCCGGCCCCTGGCCGGGCGGCTCGAGCGGGACGTGGCCTGGGAGCTCGAGGGCGTGCTGCGCGAGCACGGGGCCGAGGGTCCGAGCTTCCCGATCATCGTGGCCGGCGGCCCGCGCTCCGCGCTGCCCCACGCCGTCCCGGGGGCGGAGCCGATTCCGGCCGGGTCGCTGGTAGTCGTGGACCTGGGGGCGATCCGGGACGGCTATGCCTCCGACTGCACCCGCACCTTCGCCGCCGCCGGTGCCCCGCTGCCCGAGGAGCTCGAGCGCGCCTACGCGGTCTGCCTGGAGGCCCAACTGGCGGCGCTGGCCCGGGTCGCCCCGGGCGTCGAGGCGGCCGAGTTGGACGCGGTCGCGCGCGGCGTCATCGAGTCCGCCGGCCTGGGCGGGGCGTTCGGCCACGGGCTCGGCCACGGCGTCGGCCTGGACATACACGAGCGCCCGTGGGTGCGGCCGAACGCGCCCGGCAAGCTGGAGGAGGGCATGGTGGTGACGGTGGAGCCGGGCATCTACCTGGAAGGCGTCGGCGGCGTGCGCATCGAGGACCTCGTGGTGGTCACCGCGGACGGCGGCGAGGTCCTGACGCGCTTCCCCAAGGAGCTCACGGTCCTGTGACGGACCCCTGCGCGATGGCGCGACGGCATGTGACCACACGGAGGGAGGGCGCGTGATCTCGACCAACGATCTCAGGCACGGCATGGTGCTGGAGGTGGACGGGGAGCTCTTCTCCGTGCTCCAGCACCAGCACGTGAAGCCCGGCAAGGGCGGCGCCTTCGTCCGCACGAAGCTGCGCAACCTCACGAGCGGGGCCACCGTGGACCGGACCTTCCGCGCCGGAGAGAAGCTGCCCAAGGTGACCACCGAGAGCAAGCAGATGCAGTACCTCTACGAGGACGCCGGCCAACTGGTGCTGATGGACAACGAGACCTTCGAGCAGATCTCGGTGCCCGCCGAGAGCGTGGGCGACCTCGACCTGCTGCCCCCGAACGCCGAGGTTCAGGTGCTGCTCGTGCGCGAGCAGCCCTTCCGCGTCGAGCCGCCCAACTTCGTGGACCTGCTGGTCGTCCGCACCGACCCCGGCATCAAGGGCGACACGGTGTCCAACGTGAGCAAGCCCGCGCAGCTCGAGACCGGCGCCACGGTCAACGTGCCCCTCTTCGTCAACGAGGGCGACCGGCTTCGCATCGACACCCGCACCCGCTCGTACGTGACCCGAGTGTGAGCACGCTCCCGGACCCGGCGGCCCCGGAGCCGCTCGCCTACGTCGACACCACGCTGCGCGATCTCGCGGCGCCGCCGTGGGCTGCCAGCGTGGGCACCGAGGACCTCGCCCAGGCGGCGGCCGCGGTTGCGGGCGCGGGAGCCGCGCTCGTGGAGGCGCTCGACCCGGCGAGCGCGCGCGGCGGGCTGGAGATGCGCGCCGAGAGCCCGTGGGATCGGCTGCGGGCGGTGGTGGCGGCGGCGGCCGGCACCCCGGTCGGAATCGTCATCGGTGCCCGCACGCTGCTCGGCGAGCGCCGGGTGGCGGAGGAGCTCGTGCGCCGCTTCGTGCTCTGCGCCTGCGAGAGCGGCGCCTCGCGGGTGCGCGCCCTCGACCCGCTCAACGACGCCGGCGCCCTCGGCGTCGTCGCCGAGGCCGCGGTGGAGGCGGGCGCGGTCTTCGTGCCGACCCTGGTCGTCGGCCCCTGGCCGGTGCCGCAGCACCCGCGCTGGCGGGAGGAGGCCGTCGCGCTGGGCGCGCTGCCCGGCGCGGCCGCCATCTGCGTCGCGGACGAGGCCGGCCACCTCCCGCCCGAAGCGCTCGCCGCGCTGGTGCGGATGGTCGCCGAGGCGGCCGGCCTGCCGGTCGAGGTGGCGCTCCAGGCCCCCGGCGGCGTCGCGCCGATCGCCGCCGTCGCCGCCGTCGCCGCGGGAGCGTCGGCGGTGCAGGCCGCCATCGGCCCGGTCGCCCTGGCGTCGTGGCGGCCGGCGGCCGAGACCATGCGGGCGGCGTTGGTGGGCGGCCCGCGCGAGCTCCAGTGCAACGCGGTCGGGCTCGGCACAGCGGCCCGCCTCGTCTCCACGATGATCCCGGCCGAGCGGCTGCGCCAGGCGGCCCTGGCCTCGGCCGGCCCGCCCATCGCGCTGCCGCCCGCGCTCGCCGCCGGCCTGGCGGGCCGGCTGGCCCGCATCGGCGCCCTGAGCCTGCTTCCGGAGGCCGCGGCTGAGGTGTCGGCCGTGGCCCGCGACGTCGGGGCGGTCACCCTCGCCGAGCCGATGGGCGCCGCGGTGGTGGCCCAGGCCGCCCGTCACGCGGTGGAGCGCCGGCGCTGGGCGGAGCTCGAGCCCGCGCTGGCGGAGTTGGTGATCGGCCGGGCCGGTCGGCCCCGGGCGCTGCCGTCGTCGGAGGTCGTGCTCGCCGCCGAGGCCCTGCTGGCCGGCCCCTCCGCCGCTCGCGCCGAGGTCGCGATCGTCGTGGACGAGGCGGCCGCGCTCGACGGGCTCGGCCCCCCCGGCGGCCACAGCGAGGAGGACCTGCTGCTGCTGGCCCAGCTGCCCGACGGGGCGCGCCGGCTGCTGGCGCGCCGGCGCTCGCTGCTGGCCGAGGCCGTCGACGGGGGCGGCGGGCCGCCCATCAACCGCGAGCTGCTCGAGACCCTGGTCGCCGTGGTCGAGGCCGCCGGCGAGGCGGAGGTGAGCGTCGAGGTGGGGGGCGCCCGGGTGACCGTGCGCCGCTCCGGCCCCGCGGCCGAGCGCGGCGCGGAGGGTCCCGCGGAGGAGGCGGCAGACGACCGGCTGGATCGGTTCGAGAGCCCGATGGTCGGCATCTTCTACCGCGCCCCTGCGCCCACCGCGGAGCCCTTCGTCACCATCGGGCAGCGGGTCGAGGAGGGCCAGACCCTCTGCACGATCGAGGCGATGAAGGTCTTCAACGAGCTGACCGCCGATCGCAGCGGCGTGATCCGCGAGATCTGCGTCGAGAACGCCGAGCCGGTCGAGTACGGCCAGCTCCTCTTCCTCCTCGAGACGTGAAGCTGCTGGTCGCCAACCGGGGCGAGATCGCGGTCCGGGTGGTGCGCGCGGCGCGGGAGCTGGGGATCGCGACGGTCGCCGTCTACTCGACCGCCGACGCGGCCACGCTGGCGGTCGAGCTGGCGGACGAGGCCGTCTGCATCGGGCCTCCGGCGGCAGTGGATTCCTACCTGAACGTGCGCAACGTGCTGGCGGCCGCCGAGATCACCGGCTGCGACGCGGTCCATCCCGGCTACGGGCTGCTCAGCGAGAACGCCGCCTTCGCGCGCGCCTGCGCGGACCAGGGCCTGACCTTCGTGGGCCCCGACCCGGGCGTGATGGAGCGGATGGGCGACAAGGCGCGCACCCGGGACGAGGCGCAGCTGGTCGGCCTGCCGGTGCTGCCGGGCTCCGACGGCCCGGTGCGCGACCTGGCGGAGGCGGCCGCGGCGGCCGGACGGATCGGCTACCCGGTGCTGCTGAAGGCGGTCGCCGGCGGCGGCGGTCGGGGGATGCGGCGGGTCGAGGGGCCGGCAGAGCTCGCGGCGGCGTTCGACGTCGCCGCGCGCGAGGCGACGGCCGCCTTCGGCCACGGGGGGCTCTACGTCGAGCGTGCGCTCGACGGCGCCCGTCACGTCGAGATCCAGGTGCTGGCGGACGGCATGGGCGGCGTGCTGATCTGCGGCGACCGCGACTGCTCGATCCAGCGCCGTCACCAGAAGCTCGTCGAGGAGGCGCCGGCGCCGCGCCTCCCAACGGCGACGCGCGAGGCCATGCAGGAAGCGGCCTACCGCGCCACCCGCGCCTGGGGCTACCGGAGCGCGGGAACGCTCGAGTTCCTGGTCGACGGCGACGGCGCCTTCTATTTCCTGGAGCTGAACGCCCGCCTGCAGGTGGAGCATCCCGTCACCGAGCTGGTGACCGGCCTCGACCTGGTCGCCGAGCAGCTGCGGGTGGCGACCGGGGAGCTGCTCAGCGAGACGGGAAGCGCGGTGCTGCGGGGGCACGCGATCGAGGTGCGCATCAACGCCGAGGATCCGGCGCGCGGCTTCCGGCCGGCCGCCGGACGTCTGCGCGAGTTCCGGATGGCCGGCGGCCCCGGCGTGCGCGTGGACACCCACTGCGCCCCGGGGGCGCTCGTCCCGCCCTACTACGACTCGCTGCTGGCCAAGCTGTGCGTCTGGGCGCCGGACCGACCGAGGGCGGTGGCGCGGCTGGCGCGCGCGCTCGACGAGACCGTCGTCACCGGCATCCCGACGACGCTCGCCCTGCTCGGCAACATCGTGGAGGAGCGCGAGTTCGCCGCCGGCCGCTACGGGACCGGCTACCTGGTCGAGCGCGCCGAGGCGCTGCCGGCGCTCGGCTCGTCGCGGGCGGCGTGACGGAGTACCTCTACGCCGAGGAGGGGCCGGGCGTCCGCTTCGCGATCGCGCGCGCGGCGGTCGAGGCGGTGGTGGCAGATGCCGCGCTCGGCGTCCCCGGCGCGCTCGGCGTGCCGGGGCTGCTCTCGCGGCTTCCCGGCCGCCGTCCGACGCCGCGAATCGAGCTCGTCGTGCGCGAGCGCCAGCTCTTCGTGCGGGTCGGCCTGGCGGTGCGGCACGGCACGGTGATCCCCGAGCTGGGCCGGGCGGTGCAGGAGTCGGTGCGCGCCGCCGCGGAGCACGCCACCGGCCTCACGGTGTCCGCGGTGGACATCCGGGTCGAGGCGGTGGAGCCGCGATGAGGGAGCGGGGGCGGCGGGCATCGCGGGAGCAGGCGGTCTTCCTCCTCTATCAGCACGACCTCACGGGGCTCCCGCTCGAGGAGCTGGAGGGAAACGCCCGGCGCGGCGGCGACCCGCCGCTCGACGACTTCGGCCGCTCGCTGGTCTCGGGCGTGCTCGCCGAGCGCGGGTCCCTGGACGAGGCCATCACGGGCGCCGCCGAGGGCTGGACGGCCGACCGGCTGGCGCCGCTCGAGCGCAACATCCTGCGCGTCGCGATCCACGAGCTGCGATCGCGCGACGACATCCCGCCGGCGGTGTCGATCAACGAGGCGGTGGACCTGGCCAAGCGCTACTGCCAGGCGGAGGCGTCCGGCCTGGTGAACGGCATCCTCGGCCGTATCGCCGCCGACGTGGCGGGGCCCCGGTCGTGAGCGGCGAGCGGGAGCGGCTGGCGGCGGCCGCGGCCCGGCTGGAGGCGGTCACGGAGGCGCTCGCGGCGGCGGACCTCGAGCGGAGCGCACCGGAGGAGCTCGCCCGGCTGGCGGAGGCGGCGCTCGCCCTGTCGGCCGAGATCGGCGAGCGAGTGCCGCGGGCGATCGCCGAAGCGGAGGCGGCGGCGGAGGCGGGGGGCGAGGGGGGCTCGACCGCCGGCTAGCTCGGCGAAGCGCGGCCCTGCCGAGATCATCAGGCCGCGAGCCCCTTCTCCGCGAGCCAGCCGCGGACGGTCTCGATGTCGTTCGGCATGAGGCCGTGGCCGCCGGGGCTCCAGCTGACGGTCACGTCGGCGCCGGCGCGTCCCAGCAGGGCGGCGAGCCGCTCGGTCTCCTCCGGCGCGATCAGCGGGTCGTCCCGGCCGGCCGCCAGCAGCACCGGCGTGCCCTCGAGGTTCGGGAGGGGGCTCGGCTCGAGCGGCACCATCGGCCGCAGGAGCGCCGCCCCGCGCAGGACCTGGGGGTGCAGGAGCAGCAGGCTCGCCCCGATGTTGGCGCCGTTGGAGAAGCCGAGCGCGGTGATGCGGGTCGGATCGAGCGAGTACACGGCGGTCGCTCGCGCGACGAAGTCGGCGAGCTCGTGGGTGCGCGCGACCAGGTCCTCGACGTCGAAGAGGCCCTCGGCCAGTCGGCGGAAGAAGCGCGGCATCCGCCCCTCGAGCACCTTGCCGCGCGGGCTGAGCAGGGCCGCGCCGGGCGCGAGCATGGAGCCCAGCGGCACCAGGTCCTCCTCCGTCCCGCCCGTGCCGTGCAGGAGGAGGAGCGTCGGCGCGTCGTCCCGCTGGGGATCGGCCGGCACGAAGCGGTGGATGAAGCCGAGGTCAGCTCCGATGATCCGAGCCTACCAGCGGCCGTCGGCGCCCTCGCCGGCGAACCCCCGGGCCGTTTTCGTGCGCTGGCGTCATGGGCGAGCTCTGCGAGGTCCTCGAGCTCATGCACGGCGCGCGCTCGCGTTTCACGGCCGTGCGGACGGTCGTGCGCGAGTGGCGCCACCTCGCCCGATCCGCGCAGGCCCGGACCGGGGCGCCGTCTCCAACGAGGGTGACCCGGAGATGCGGAGCGGCGGCAGGAAACGCGCGGGGCCTCTGCCTCGACGAAGGCCTGCACCGTTCCCAGATCGAGCGCCCGCCAGCGCCGGCGGCGCTCGCCGTGGTCATAGCGCGGGCAGCGCCGGCCGCAGACACCGCAGCGAGCGCGCTGCGTGGCGGCGGGCCGGGCGTGAACGATCACCACGCCCTCCTCGTCGAGGTCGACCGCCTCCACCACCGCG
>JAWVEW010000190.1:0-4036 GCA_033856495.1 Miltoncostaeaceae bacterium
CGCCTTCTCGAGCTCCGTGTTGGGGATGACCTTGAGCGAGTAGATGAACAGCGTGAAGGGCCGGGGCATGCTGTAGAGCAACTCCAGCGTGTCGACGACGTCCTGCTTCGTCTCGATTGGGTTGTCCATGATGATGTCGAACGCGGCGGGGATGTGGTACTTCGGTGCGAACGACGTGATGATCCTGCCCGCCTCGAGGATCCGTGCTGGCGGTGTTGGCCGCTTGTAGAAGTCGAGGATCGCCTCACTGCCGCTCTGGATGCCCATGCGCACCCGGTTCATGCCGGCCCAGGTCAGGATCTCGAACTTGTCCTGCTTCACGTAGTTGGGGATGACGCCGTACACCGCGAAGGGGATGTCGAGCTCCTTCTTCCACAGCTCGGCGAAGGTCTCCAGCTCTCGGTACGGGATGGCCATGAAGCTGTCGTCGTGGAAGCTGACCTGGCTGACGTGAGGCAGACGTGAGCGCAGGTCCTTGATCTCGTCCACGATGTAGCGGGCGCTCGGATGGCGGATCTTCTTGTACAGCGGATCGTTGGCGATGAACTTCGTGTTCCCGCAGAACGTGCAGTGGAAGGGGCATCCGATGGACCAGAGGGTGGTGTATCCGAGCCCGTCGTTCGTCAGGTAGTCGTCCTTGGTGACCGGCACGAATCCCTTTTCCGGCCGGTAGATCAGCTCGCCGTCCCAGTATTCCGGGAACGGGAGGTCCTCCATCTCCTCCTCGCTCATCAACGGCCGGAACACGTTGCGGATCACGCGCCCGTCGATCTTGAACCAGAAGCTCTTGACGTGCGTGAAGTCGCGGCCGTCCTGGAAGAGCTGCAGGAACTCCTCGAAGGCGAACTCCCCCTCGCCGGTGCAGATGGCGTCGACGTCGGCGAGGATCGCGTCCTCGGGATGGATGATCGGGTGGATGCCGCCCCAGATGAGGTACGCGTTCGGATTCAGCGCGCGCACCCGCGCGATGATGTCGTGCGTGAGCTCGGAATAGCCCGTCATCGAGGAGAACCCGACCATGTCGGCCGAAGCCAGATGCGCGGCGATCTGCTCGGCCTCGGCAGGACCGAGCTCGGCCTTGTCGCCGGTGCTGCCGGTGATCGCGCCGCGCAGGCTGCGCCACTGGCTGGTGGACACGTAACACGACTCCGTGTCCTCGTTCAGCCCGTGGACATAGGCCGCCATCCGGCGAAAGCCCGACGCTGTGATGCCATCCTCCAGCGAAACCAGCTTGATCTGCAACGCATCGCCTCCCGTGAATGATGCGAGCGCGTCGGGATGCACAGCTGCCGAACAGGGCGCGATGTTCGGCTCCGCGAGCCGCCCGGGAGCATACCGGAGGTCCCCCCTGACGGCTACGGGACCGTTTCGCGGCGGTGGCGAGGAACTCCTGCCAGCGCCGGGGGGCCTCAGCGTACCCGGCTGCCCATGGCGCGCCGGCCGCTGCGCGCAAGGCGCCCCGCCGCGCGCAGCGGGGCGGTCACGCGCCAGCTCATCGAGCGGTTGAAGCGCCCGATCAGGTCGTGCGCCTCGGCCAGCCGCCGCTCGAGCTCCGCCGCGTGCCGGCGCAGGGCGCCGTCGCGGTCCGCGGCGTCGCGCCCCTGGTCGAGCACCTGCGCGCGCAGGTTGCGGTTCTCCTCGGCCATGACGTCGTGCGCCTCGGCCAGCCGCCGCTCGAGCTCCGCCGCGTGCCGGCGCACGGCATCGTCGCGGTCCGCCGCTGCGCGCCGCTCGAGATCGAGCACCAGCGCGCGCAGGTTGCGGTTCTCCTCGACCCAGATCCGCAGCTCCTCGAGGTGGCCGATGACGGCCACCGGCGGGAGGTCCGGAAGCGGCGAATCGCTCGCAGCGGCCACCGTGATGACCTCGCCCCCCGGGTCGCGTGCGGCCACCTTGTGGACCCGCAAGCCCTGCAGCAGCCGGCCGTCGCTCGCGGCGAACGCCTCGTCGTCGAGGAGGGCCGCGGCCAGCCAGTTGTGCTGTCGCAGCATGGCGACGTGCGCGAGCCGGGCCCCCAGCGCCCCGGCGAGCTCCTCCGGCAGATACTCGAAGTGGTGGTGCGGGTTGCCCGGTGTGTAGACGTCGCGGTTGGGCGACGAGATGAGCAGCAGGCCGCCCGGCGCGAGCACCCGGCACAGCTCGTCCAGGACCGGCTCCGGCTGCCGCACGTGCTCGATCGCCTCGAAGCAGACCACCAGGTCGAAGCTCGCGTCCGGAACGGGAAGCCGGGCCAGGTCGCCGACCTCGAAGCTGACGCCCGCCGGCGCGTCCGGGCGGATGGCCGCGATGACGTCCTCGGCGATGTCGATGCCCAGGACCGACACCGCCCCCGCCTCCATGAGCATGCGGCTGCCGTAGCCCATTCCGCAGCCCGCATCCAGGACGCGCCGGCCGCGCGCCGCCGGCGCGGCCCAGACGTATCGACAGAGGTGCTCGGCCTCGACGATCCGGCCCCGCATCTCGCTGGGGACGAAACGCTCCGGAAAGCCCTCGAGCGATCCGGTCAGGTCACCGCCCATGCTGACGCCCGGGGCCGCGCGCGGCCTAGCGGGTCCGGCGCCCGGGGGCGTCGATAAGCCTCACCCCGCCCTCGTCGTGAAGCAGCTCGGCAACGGCCGGATCGGCGTCGGGATCCCCGCCGGCCCCCTCGCCCTCCAGCGTGCGCAGCCGCTCGTCCAGCAGCGCCAGCCGCTGCGCCAACGTGTGAACGTGCGTGGAGAGGCGGGAGATGGTGATGACCATGTGCATGATCACGGCCACCAGGAAGAGCGAGATGATGAGGAAGAGGGCGGAGGGCGGGTACGCGATCCCGAAGAGCCGGGCCACGAAGCCCAGGCCGGTGTCCCAGAGGCCGAACACCACCACGCCGACCGCGGCCGCCAGCCACAGCAGCGCGTAGCGCTCCTGCAGGCGGCGTGTGCGGATGAGGGCCAGGATCGCCCCGATCACCAGGACCGACAGCACCACCCCCATGAGGACCAGGCGGGTCACGTGCTGGGCTCCTCCGGGCGCGGCCGGCGCCCCATGCACTGCACTCCCACTGCCAGCATGACCTTGACCATGTAGTAGACCGCGCGCAGCGGGGTGATCGACGAACGCCCGCTGGAGCGCCGGCGCATCGTCACCGGCACCTCCGCGATGCGCAGGCCGCTGCGGGCGGCCAGCACGAGGGCCTCCACCTCCGGATAGTCGTGCGGGTAGTGGGCGGCGAAGAGCTCGATCGTGCGCCGGTCGGCCGCGCGGAAGCCCGAGGTGGTGTCGGTGAGCCGCCGGCCCACCACCAGCGAGACCAGGCGCGAGAGGATGACCATGCCGCTGCGGCGGGAGCGCGAGGGGCGGTACTCGGAGCCGTGCGCGAAGCGGGACCCGATGACGTAGTTCGCCCCGCCGGCCCGGATCGCCTCGAGCAGCCGCAGCAGCTGGTCCGGTCGATGCTGGCCGTCGCCGTCGATCTGCACGGCGACGTCGTAGCCCTCGTCACAGGCCAGGCGGTAGCCGGTCTGCACGGCCCCCCCGATGCCGAGGTTGAACGGCAGCCGGGCGACCCTGGCGCCGGCCGCGTACGCCACCTCGGCGGTCGCGTCGTGGGAGCCGTCGTCCACCACCAGGACGTCCATCCCGGGGTCGGCCGCCCGGATCTCCGCGATCACCGCGGGCAGGGCGAGCTCCTCGTTGAGGGCGGGGACGATTGCGAGCCGCTTCACGTCGGGCGATTCCCTGGACTTCGGCGGAGTGAGCGCGATCGCGGGGGGGCACGCAGGCCCGCGCCCGCGAGCCGGCGAGTCAGCTCCGGACCCCGATCGGGCGCGCTCGCGCCCCGCCGCGGCTCCGGGGCCGCCGACCGGCCAGGAGGATACCCGACCCCGCGGCGGGCCGGCGAGACCGGGGTCAGGGGCAACCCGGGCCGGGCCTGTGGCTAAGATGCTGGGCGCTCATGCCGGCCATCCCCCTCCACCACCGCGAGCTGCTGGGCAACCTGGTCCGGCGCGAGATCCGCGGCCGCTACAAGGGCTCGGTCCTGGGCGTCGTGTGGACC
>JAWVEW010000191.1:0-9537 GCA_033856495.1 Miltoncostaeaceae bacterium
CCGACGGTGCCCTGGACCCGGTGTCGATGGCGCTGATGGGCGCCGCCGCGTCGGGGGTGTTCGTCTCGGTGGCGGCCGGCAACGACGGCCCGTCGCCCGGCACGGTGCGGGGGGCGTCGGGCGTTCCATGGGTGACCACGGTCGGCGCCTCCACGCTCGCCCGGACCTTCGGCGCCGTCGTCAGGCTGCGCGACGGCGGCGGCGTCATCGGGGAGGCGGTCGGCGCCTCGGTGAGCGGGGGCCTGCCCGAGACGCCGGTGGTCGACGCGGGCCGTGTCGCGGCGCCCGGCGTCGCTCCAGCCGACGCTCAGCTCTGCCTGCCCGGCTCCCTGGACCCGGCGCGGGTCGGGGGGACGGTGGTGCTGTGCGGGCGCGGCGTCAACGCCCGGGTCCAGAAGGCGCTCGCCGTGCGCGACTCCGGCGGCGTGGGGATGATCGTCGCGAACGCCGATCCGGGGCAGGAGATCTCCGCGGAGGCCGGCTGGGTGCCGACCGTCGGCGTCGCGGCCGGCGACGGCGCGGGCCTGCGCGCGCTGATCGCCGCCGCGGCGCAGCCGCTCGTCACCCTCGACGCGGGGACCGCGGTGCCGGCGGCCTGGGACGTGCTCGCGCAGTTCTCGGCGCGCGGACCGCAGCCGGCGGCTCCGGACATCGCCAAGCCGGACCTCGTCGCGCCCGGCGTCGCCATCCTCGCCGCCAGCGCGCCCAGCGCCGCGAGCGGCGAGACGCCGACGCCGCCGTTGAGCTTCCAGGCCCTCACCGGCACCTCGATGGCGGCGCCGCACGTCGCCGGCGCGGCGGCCCTGCTGATGCAGGTCCACCCCGATTGGACACCGGCGGCGATCCGATCGGCGCTCATGACGACCGCCAACCCCGCGGTGGTGCGCGAGGACGGCCTGACGCCCACGACGCCCTTGGAGGCGGGCTCCGGCCGCATCGACCCGACGCGCGCCGCCGATCCGGGGCTGGTGCTCGACGTCACCCCGGATGAGTACGTCCGCTACCTCGAGGCGGTCGCCCCGGGGACGGCGATCGCCCGCTTCGGCCGGGCGCTGCCGCCGCTGCGCCCGCTCGACCTGAACCTGCCCTCGATCGCGATCTCGCGGCTGGGCGCCGGCGAGGCCACCGCGCGAACGCTCACCAGCGTGGACCCGGCCCCCCAGACCTGGACGGTCGCCGTCCAGGGCCTTCCCGGCGTCGCCGCCTCCACCTCGGCCGTCAGCCTCGGCCTCGCTCCCGGAGCCGGCGTGACGCTGGGGCTCGCCTTCGCGCCGGCCGGGCTGGCGCCGGGCCAGCAGAGCTTCGGAGCGGTCGTCCTCACCGACGTCGCGGACGGGCGCACCGTCCGGATCCCGGTCTCGATCACCGGCTGAGCCTCCGCTCAGCCCCCGGCGGCGTTGCGCCTGGCGCGGGCCACGGCGCGATCGAACTGGTCCGGCGTGGTCGCGAAGTAGTGGCGTCCGGTGCCGTCCTCGCGCGCCACGAAGTAGATGTACGGCGTGATCCGGGGATGGGCGGCGGCGCGGATGCTGGCCAGCCCCGGGTTGGAGATCGGCCCCGGCGGCAGGCCGGAGAAGCGGCGGGTGTTGTAGCGCGAGTCGATCTCCAGGTCGCTCTGGGTGATGGGCGCGGTCCAGGAGCCGATCGCGTACCGGACCGTCGCGTCGATGTCGAGGCGCATCCGCCGGCGCAGGCGGTTGTAGATCACGCCGGCCACGAGCGCCCGCTCGGACGGGACCTGCACCTCCCGCTCCACCATCGAGGCGATGATCAGCACGTCGTAGCGGGGGAGGTTGCGCGAGCGCGCGTAGCGGTAGTCGACGCCGGCGACGCGGGAGCGATAGGCCGCCACCTGGGCGTCGACGAGGTCGTCGACGGTGGTGAGGCTGCCGACGAGATACGTGGCCGGGAACAGGAAGCCCTCGAGCGAGGTCGGCCGGCTCGTGCCGGCCAGACGCTCGCCCCGGGGGCTCGGGCCGGTCGCGGCCAGGTAGGCGTCGGGCGAGAGCCGCGTGCGCTCGCGGAGGATGCTCGCCATGTCCTCCCGGCGCAGCCCCTCCGGGAAGGTCAGGCTGACGGGCGGGGGCTCGGCGGTCGTGGTCGGGGGGGCCGCCGGCGCCGGGTTCGAGCGCTCGTGGTTGATCAGCCAGATGCCGGCAGCGCCGACCAGGCCGAGCAGCGCGGCCAGGAGCAGGGGACGCCGGCGCCCGGGCCGGGCCCGCCCGGGTCGGGGCGGCCGCTCCGGGTCGTCGCCGGTCATCGCGGCGCGGCCAGGTACGCCTCGAGGAGGACGCAGGCCGCCGCACTGTCGAGCTCGGCCCCACCTCTCCGTTGTCCGGCCTCGCGCAGGCGCCGGGCGGCCTCGACGGTGCTGAGCCGCTCGTCCACCAGCTCCACCGGCAGGCCGAAGAGCTCGCGCAGCCGCGCGGCGAAGGCCGCCGCCTCACGAGCCTGGGCGCCGCGGGCACCCGAAAGGTGGCGCGGTTCGCCCACCACGATCCGCTCCGGACGCTCGGCCGCCACCAGCGCCTCCAGCCGGCGCCGGCCCTCCGCCGAGTCGATCCGCTGGATCGTGGGCAACGGGCGGACCAGCACGCCGGTCGGGTCGCTCACCGCCACGCCCGTCCGCGCGCGCCCGTGGTCGAGCGCGAGCACCTTCACGCGGTGTCGCGCCCCGCCGCCCTCCGCAGCGCCTCCTCGGCCGCCGCGAGCGCCTGCGGCAGCCGGGCGGGATCCTTGCCCCCCGCACGCGCCATGCTCTCGCGGCCGCCGCCTCCGCCGCCGACCAGCGGGGCGATCTCGCGGATCACCGCGGCCGCCGACAGCCCCGCCGCCACCGCCTCGGGGTCGAAGTTCGCGACCAGCATCGCCCGGTCGTCCGCCCGGGCGCCGAGCACGACGGCCGCCCCGCTGCCGAGCGCCTGCCTGAGGCGGTCGCTCACGGCCAGGAGGTCCTCGGCGTCGGCGGCCTCGACCTCCGCGGCGAGCAGGCGCAGCCCGTCCACCGAGGTGGCGGCGCCGGCGAGCTCCTGCACGTCCACGCGGCGCCGGCGGGCGCGGACCAGATCGGCCTCCAGCTCCCGGATGCGGGCATCGCGCTGGGCCAGGTCGGCCTCGAGCGCGGCCTGGCGCTCGCGGTACCAGGCGATCGCCCCGGGGCCGGTCAGGGCCTCGACCCGCCGGGCGCTCGCGCCGATGCTGGCCTCCGAGGCGAGCACGAAGGGCCCGATCTCGCCGGTGCGTGAGACGTGGGTGCCGCCGCAGAGCTCCCGTGAGTAGTCGCCGGCCGCGACCACGCGGACCCGCTCGCCGTACTTCTCCTCGAAGAGGCCGATGGCGCCCAGGGCGCCCGCGGCGTCCCGGTCCATGACCTCCACCCGCACGGCGGCGTCCTCGGCGACGCGCTGGTTCACCCGCGCCTCGATGCGCGCCAGCTGCTCGGCCGGCACGCGCCCGCGGTGGGTGAAGTCGAATCGCAGCTTGTCCGGCCCGACGTAGGAGCCGGCCTGGCGCACGCCGGTCCCCAGCTCCTCGCGCAGCGCCCAGTGCAGCAGGTGCGTCGCGGTGTGGTTTCCCTGGGTGGCCCGGCGCGCGGGGGCGTCGACAGCGGCCTGAACCTCGTCCCCCACCGCCAGCTCGCCGTACACGCGCACGCGCAGCGCCTGGTCGTCCCCGACGCGATACACGTCGAGCACCTCGGCCCGCCCGCGATCGCCCTCGAGGACGCCGGCGTCCGAGACCTGCCCCCCGCCCTGCGCGTAGAAGGGCGAGCGCTCGAGCTTCACGAGCGCCTCCCAGGGGGGCGCCGCCGCCTCCCCGTCCAGCGCCAGGTCGGGCGACGGCTCGGGGACCGGGAAGGCCGCATCCTCCAGCCGCTGCAGCGCCGTCACGCGGGTCGCCACCGTCCACTCGTCGTAGCCGACGAAGGTCGAGGGCGCGGCCGCGAGCGCGAACGCCTCGGCGCGGTCGCCGGCCGCGTCGCCGCCCCGCCGGGCGGCGCTGCGGGCGCGCTGGCGCTGGTCGCCCATCAGCCGTTCGAAGCCGGGCACGTCCACCGCGACGCCGGCCTCCTCGGCGGCCTCCAGGGTGAGGTCGAGGGGGAAGCCGTAGGTGTCGTAGAGGCGGAAGGCGTCGTCCCCGGTCACCGTGCGCGTCGGGAGCGAGCGCTGGATGACCTCGCTCAGCAGCCGCTGCCCCTGCGCCAGGGTGCGCGCGAACTGCTCCGCCTCCGCCCCGACCGCGTCCGTGACGTCGGCCGCCCGCTCGACCAGCTCCGGATACGCTTCGCCGAAGCCGGCCACCACCTGGGCGGACAGGTCGACGAGCGCCGCCGGCTCGAGCCCGAGGTGCGAGGCCTCGCTCACCGCCCGGCGGATGATCCGGCGCAGGATGTAGTCGCGTCCCTCGTTCCCCGGGCGGACGCCGTCGGCGGCGAGGAAGGTCATCGCCCGGCCGTGGTCGGCCAGCACCCGCAGCGCGCGGTCGTCGCGGCCGACGGCGCCGTAGCGCCTGCCGCTGCGGGCCTCGGCCCACCCGATCAGCGGCCGGAAGGCGTCCGTGTCGAAGACCGACTGCTTGCCCTGGAGGATCGCGGCGATCCGCTCCAGCCCCGCGCCGGTGTCGATGCACTGGCTCGGCAGCGGCGCGAGCGTCCCGTCGGCGGACCGCTCGTACTGCATGAAGACGAGGTTCCAGTACTCGAGGAAGCGGTCGCCGCCGACCGCCGGGCCGCCGGGCGGGCCGAAGGCCTCCCCCCGGTCGAGGTAGAGCTCGCTGTTGGGGCCGCAGGGGCCCGTGGGGCCGAGCCGCCAGAAGTTCTCCGACTCCCCCAGCGCCTGGATGCGCTCGCGCGGGATCCCCATCTCGACCCAGCGCTCGACCGCCTCCTCGTCCGCGGGCACGCCCTCGCTGCCCTCGAAGACCGTGATCCAGATCTGCTCCGGATCCAGGCCCAGCACGTCGGTCGAGAGCTCGAAGCCGAAACGGATCGCGTCGTCCTTGAAATAGTCGCCGATCGAGAAGTTCCCGAGCATCTCGAAGAACGTGAGGTGGCGCGCCGTGCGGCCGACGTCGTCGATGTCGAGCGTGCGGAAGCACTTCTGGCAGCTCGCCAGGCGGCGCCGTGGCGGCTCGGCGGCGCCCAGGAAATAGGACTTGAGCGGCTGCATGCCCGCGATCGTGAGCAGCACCGAGGGGTCGTCCTCGTAGGGGACGAGCGGCGCCGAGGGCAGCACGAGGTGCCCGCGCTCCGCGAAGTAGTCCAGGTAGCGGCTGCGGATCTCGTCCGCGCTCAGGCTCTGCATTTCGGCGCCGGATTCTACAACGGCCCCCCGGGCGCGCCCCCGCGCCGGTTCGGGCGGGCCTGGAGACGGGCGCCCCGGGATGGGGTATGGTCGCGGCTCCTTTCGAGGGCGGCAGGTCGATCGCGGCGACCCGCCGGAGCGTAGGACCAGCTGCCCCAGACCCCGGCGGCCTCCGATCAGCGGAGGACGGGCATGGGTGGCTCATCGCGAGATGCAGCTCCCCTCCAGACCGAGGGGGGGATCTCCGCAATCGCCCCAGAGCGGTCCGGGTGGAGCCGGTTCCGGCGGGAGCAGGCGACGCTGGGACGCGTCGGCGGGCTGATGCGGGAGGAGATGGCCGCGCTCGCGCCGGGCTCCTGGGCGCTCTGGCGGCTGGGCAGCGACCTCACGGGCGACGGCTGGGGGGCGCTCGTGCTGCCGGAGCTGGCAGCGCTGCTGCGCGACGAGGACGCTGTGAGCGCCCGGGCGCACACGTGCAGGGAGCGCTGCCCGTCGGGCGCGGACAGGGTGGTGCTGCGGCGGCTCGGGGCCCGGATGCGGACCGAGGCGGCCGGGCTGGCCGCCTGGGGCTCGCCGCTCGCCCGGCGCCTCGAGTGCTGGGGGATCCGGCTCGTGTTGGACTGCGATTGCCCGCAGCGCCCCTCCCCGCCGCCCCGCCGCGCCGCGCGGCACGCAGCCGCGCGGGAACGACGAGCCAGTCCACCCAGGTCACCACAAGGAGGACGACCGATGACCAGTGGCAAGGCGGATGAGGCCAAGGGCAAGCTCAAGGACGCCGCGGGCGCGCTCACGGGCGACGACGGGCTGCGCAGCGAGGGAAAGGCCGACCAGGCCGGCGGCAAGCTGAAGCAGGCGGGAGAGAAGGTGGCCGGCGCTGCCCATGACGTCGCGGACGCAGCCAGGGGCACGGTCGAGAAGCGGTAACGGGGCCCCTCGCCGCTGCTCGGGTGCAGACGTCCGCCGGGCGCCGCCCGGCGGACGTCACCGGGCCGCGGCCGCCAGCTCCCGCTCGAACTCCTGCTCCCGGGCCGCCGCCGCCCGGCGGCCCGCCTCCACGGCCTCCGCCAGGGCCGATTTGATCCGCTGCAGCTCGCCGCCGAAGTCCTCGCGCATGCGGCGCGGGTCCGGCCAGGCGCCGGTCAGCATCTTGACGCCGAGCGCGGCCGCGCCGAGGACGACGCCCACCTTCAGCAGCCTCGTCACGCCGAGGACCCCACCGACGTGGTCGCCGACGCGGCGGTCGGGTCCTGCACCGCGCCGGCGGTCGGGTCCTGCACCGCGCCGGCGGTCGGAGCGCCGCCCCCGGCGGCCACGCGATTGGCGGCCATGCGGGCCCGCAGGGTGGCCGTGGCCTCCTTGAGGCCGGCTGCGAGGCCCGCGACCTTCTTCGCCGGCACCGCCACGGCCTTCGAGACCGCGGTCGCCGTCCGCTCTGCGGCCTTCGTGGCGCCGACCGCCGACTGCATGATCTCGTCCACGCGGGCCAGCTCGAGGTTCACGCCGTCCATGGTGGTCTCCGCCTTGGACAGCATGACGATCATCTCCTCGGTGACCCGCTTGATCGTCTGGGACAGCCGGCCGAGCAGCTCGCCGAGACGGAAGAACACCAGGGCCAGGCCGATGCCGACGACGACGAGGAAGAACGACAAGGTGGCCCGCAGGGCATCTGAAGCCACTCAACCCTCCTGATGGGTAGCGATTGTCCCGGCGGCGACGAGCCGCCCCTCGCGATAGAGCGCCGCGGTCTGGCCCGGCGCTGCGGCCACGCCGCGCACCGGCTCGCCGAGCGCGACCTCCAGCGATCCGTCCGGCCCGAGCGTGGCCCGGCCGTTCAGCGCCCCGCCCCGGTAGCGCACGCGCACCTCGAGCGGCGCCCCGTCGAGCTCCTCGTGGACGACCGGCGACTCGAGCCGCAGCGCCCGCAGCGAGAGCGCCTCGCGCGGCCCCACGGTCACGGTGTTGCGCGCCGCGTCGACGGCCAGCACGTAGGCGGCCGCGTCGCCCGAGAGCCCCAGCCCGCGCCGCTGGCCGACCGTGTAGCGCCAGTGGCCGCCGTGGGTTCCCAGCCGCCGGCCCTCCGCGTCGACGATGGGGCCGGCGAGCGCGCTGAGCCCGCCGCTGCGCTCGAGGAAGGACGCATAGCCGCCGACGCCCACGAAGCAGACCTCCTGGCTCTCGACCGCGTCGGCGGCGGGCAGGGCGGCGGCGCGCGCCATCCGCCGCACGACCTCCTTCCGCAGGTCGCCCAGCGGGAAGGCCATCCGCTGGAGCAGGGGCGCCGGCAGCCGCGCCAGCATGTAGCTCTGGTCCTTGCCGGCATCGGCGGCGCGGGCGACGACCGCCCGCCCGGCGCCCGAGCGCTCCAGGCGCGCGTAGTGCCCTGACGCCAGTCCGCTCGCGCCCACCAGGGCCGCCGCCTCCGCGAGCAGGCGGAAGCGCACGTCGCCGTTGCAGGTGACGCAGGGGTTCGGCGTCAGGCCGGCCCGGTAGGCCGCCACGAACTCCTCGACGACACCGCGCCGGAAGCGCTCGGCCGCGTCGAGGGTCAGGTGCGGGATGCCGAGGGCGTGGGCGCTGGCGCGCGCGAGGCGCACGGTCTCCGGCGAGCAGCAGGAACGCTCGGCGGCGGCAGCGCCCGGGTCGTGCCAGAGCCGCATCGTGACGCCCACCACGTCGTGGCCGGCATCCCGGAGGAGCATCGCCGCCACGGCGCTGTCGACGCCGCCGCTCATGGCGACCGCCACCCGGCCGCGCGCGAGCGGAAGCCCCGGCCGGCCGAGGCGGGCCGAGTACCAGCCCTCCAGGGCGCGCGCGAGCGCGTCCGCGACGAGCTCCGGCCCGTGGCGCCGGGCCGGACCGAGCCCGCCGAGG
This sequence comes from Miltoncostaeaceae bacterium, assembly GCA_033856495.1. GTDB lineage: Bacteria > Actinomycetota > Thermoleophilia > Miltoncostaeales > Miltoncostaeaceae > JAWVEW01. The sequence continues at coordinate 8,175 of JAWVEW010000191.1, forward strand.
TCGGCGTCGAGCGCCTCCGGCGAGAGGCTCAGGGCCGCCAGCAGCGGCAGTCCCTGCAACCTTGCGCAGGCCGCGCTGGCGGCCGCGGTGGCGGCCCCGCAGCCGAAGGCCAGGAAGCGGGCGGCCCGTACGCGTCCGCCGCCGATCCGCAGCTGCAGCCTCACCAGGTCGCCGCAGACGGCGCTGCCCGACTCGCCGACGGCGTCGGGCCGTTCCATCCGTCCACCCCCGACCGGAGCGGCCAGATGCCGCATCGCCGGATCGGGATAGGGCGCCACCGCGGCAGGCTACCAGGACCCCGGGCCGCCAGACTCGGTCCCGCAGGCCCGGTGCGGACAGGCCGCCGGGCGGCCGGGACCGCGCCGCGACGCACGACGGGACGCCGCTCCGGACAGCTACGGTTGCGCGTCGATGCGGACGACGGACGGTCTCGGGAGCGGGGGGACGGCGGCGGCACGGCGGCCGCCGTCCGAGCCGGTCTACGACGCCGTCGCGCTCGGAATGGGCGCATACGCCCGGATGGCCTTCCGGGTCGAGGTCCTCCGCCGGCGCGGGTGGCGGCTGCGACCGGGCTCCCTGCTCGTGAGCACGCACCGGGCCGAGACCGACGTCCCGCTCCTGGCTTCGGCCCTCTACCTCGGCGGCCGCGTGTGGCTGCACCGGCGGCCGCGGATGCACTTCGCCGCCCGCGACGACCTCTTCGAGCGCGGGTTCTTCGCCGGCTTCCTGCCCCGGCTCGGGCCGCGCGGCCGACGCGCGCTGGCGCCCCTGTCGGCCGGGGGGCTGCTGCCGCTGATCCGCGCCCACCCGATCGGGAGCGCGACCTCGCTCTCGCTCGGGCGCGCGCTGGCCGCGCTGCCGGCCGAGGCCCGGCTGGGCCCGGACCTGCTGCCCGACGCCGCGCTTGGGGCGCTCGCCGGCCGCGCGGCCGAGCTCCGCCGTCCCGCGCCCCGCACCGTCGTCGAGGCGCGCCGCGGCGAGTACGCGGACGTGCTGTGGCGCCGCTACGACCGGAGCGAGCTGGCCGCGCCCGCCCTCGACGCCGTCTGGCGGCGGCGGATGGCCGAGGCGACCGGGCAGCTGCGCTGGCTGGTCGAGCTCATGCGGGCCGGGGAGCCGCTCGTGCTCTTCCCGGAGGGCAGCCCCTCGCCGGACGGCGCCATCGGGCCGCTGCGGCCGGGCCTGGGGGCGCTCGTGCGGCGCGGCGCCCCCGCGACCATCCAGCCGCTCGCGATCGCCTACGACCGGCTGAGGCCGGGGCGGCCGCGGGCCTGGGTGGCGTTCGGCGCGCCGCTGGCGCCGCCGGCCGCCGACGTCGAGACCGCCGTGCTGCGCGCGCTCCGCCATGCCACGCCCCTCACCT
>JAWVEW010000192.1:0-2645 GCA_033856495.1 Miltoncostaeaceae bacterium
TGCGCCGCCGGCTGCTGATCGCCCGCGCGCTGGTGCATCGCCCGCGCCTGCTCATCCTCGACGAGCCCACCGCCGGGGTGGACCTGGCGCTGCGCCACGAGCTGTGGCGCTACCTGGGCCGCCTCCACCGCGACGAGGACACCACCGTGCTGCTGACGACGCACTACCTGGAGGAGGCGGAGGCGCTCTGCGAGCGCATCGCGTTGATCCGGAACGGGCGCGTCCTGGCGGAGGGGACCACCGGCGAGCTGGTGGCCCGCTTCGGCGGGGAGCGGCTCGAGGACGCCTACCTCGAGGCGATGCGCTGATGGAGGGCGGCCTCACGGCGCGCGAGCTGCGCGCGCGGGCGCGGCGCGGGGCGGTGGCGCTCGCCGGGCGCGAGGTGCGCCGGGTGCTCGTGATCTGGAGCCAGACGCTGCTGCCCCCGGTGGTCACGGCGGCCCTCTTCCTCGCCGTCTTCGGCGGCGCCCTCGGCGGACGCCTGCGCCAGGTCGAGGGGGTCAGCTACCTGGAGTTCATCCTGCCCGGCCTGCTCGTCATGACCGTCGCGGGCCAGGCCTTCGCGAACGCCTCCAGCAGCCTCTACCAGGCCAAGACCGAGGGCTACATCGAGGACATCCTGACCAGCCCGGTGCGGCACTGGCAGGTCGCGGCGTCGTACATGGTGGGGGGCCTGGTGCGCGGCTGGGCCGCCGCCGCCGGCGTGGCGGCGGTCGCCGCGCCCTTCGTCGGCGGCGCCAGCAACCTGGCCCTGGCGGTGGCGGCCCTCGTGCTCACGGGCCTCGTGTTCTCGGCCCTCGGGGTGATCGCGGGCCTGTGGGCGGACAGCGTGGACCAGCAGGCCTTCATCGCGAACCTCGTGATCACCCCCCTCGCGCTGCTGGGCGGGGTCTTCTACTCGGCCGACCGGCTCGGTGAGCCGTGGTCGACCCTGACCCAGGCCGACCCGCTCTACTACCTGGTGGACGCCACCCGCGCCGGCCTGACCGGCTTCCGCGAGGCCTCGGTGGCGGCGGCGCTCGTGGTCGCCGGCGCCGTCGCCTCCGCCACGACCGCATGCGCGGTCGCCATCCTCGCCCGGGGCTGGCGCCTGAAGCCCTGAGCGCCTCAGGCGCTTCGGCGCAGCAGCCCCTTCCCGGCCCCGTCCTCGCTCCGGAGGATGACCGTGCGGTGGGGATAGGGGATCTCGATCCCCTCGTCCTCGAGCGCGATCTTGAGCCGCCGCCGGTACTCGCGGCCGACCGCCCACTGCTGGCCGGGAACGGTCTCGAGGTAGAGCTTCAGCGTCACCGCCGAGTCCGCGAAGTCGTCCACGCCGAGCACCTCGACCGGTCCCGTGACGAGCTCCCGATACTCCGGCTCGGCGGCCATGCTCTCGGCGACCGCGCGCGCGACCTCGGCCACCCGGTCCGGGTCCTGGTCGTAGGACATCGGCAGGTCGACCACGTAGCGCGAGAACCCCTTGGTCATGTTGGTGCTGATCCGGATCTCGCCGTTCGGGACCACGTGGCGGCGCCCGTCGAGGTTGCGGAGGGTGGTCGTCCGCAGCCCCACGCCCTCGACCCGGCCGGACACGCCCGCCACCTCGACCACGTCGCCGACGTCGAACTGGTGCTCGGCGAGGATGAAGAAGCCGGCGATCAGGTCCCTCACCAGGCTCTGGGCGCCGAGGCCCAGCGCGATGCCGCCCACGCCCGCCGCCGCCAGCAGCGGGCCCACCCGCACGCCCAGCTGGTCGAGCAGGGTGAACGCTGCCAGCAGCCAGATCGCGATGACGGCGCCGATGCGCACGATGCCCGCCAGCGTGTGCGCGCGCTTCGCCCGGGGGGAGGACGCCGCCTCGCCGCCGTCGATCCGGGAGCGGACCATCCCAGCGAGCCAGACCGCGGCCCGGGTGAGGACCAGGGCGACCAGAACGACCGCCCCGGCGCGGATGAGGGTGTCGGCGTAATCGGGCATCGAGCGCCTCCTTCCCGCCGTGGTCGGGGCCGACAGGCGACCCCCGCCGGCGGGGGAGGGTAGCGGACCCCTTCCGGGAGGGCCCGGCAACCGGGTTGACCCGGGCGCGCCCCGGGCGTTGAATGCGCGCGCCCGGCGGACCGACGAGAGGGGATCCCGATGGCGACCAGGCTCAGGAGACGCGGCCGCGCCGCCGTGCGGCCGATCGTGCCGGCCCGCCGGCTGGCCGGCGGAGCGGTGACGGGTGCGGCGACCGCCGATGCCCCGCGGCGGACCCCGGTCGCCCGGAGCACCGCACCGGCCCGCTGACTAAGCCAGGCGGTCTCCCTTCGACGTTCGCACACGTATGGGGCGGCAGGCTCGCTCCCCCGTAGGAGGGGGCGCGACCTCGGCGCCCGGCGCGGATGACCGCCTGTCGTCCTAAGCGGTCGCGATCAGGTAGCGAACCTCGTCGTCGAGTCGGTAGCGGCCTGCCGGTGTCTCGAGCGTTCGCAGCGTCTCGGTGAGCGACTCGCGGACCGCGTCTTCGCCCGCTGCACGCATCGCCCGCACAAAAGGCGCCGCCGCCAGGTAGCCACGCACCATCGTCTCCAGATTCGGATACTCCTCGGTGAACGGCAAGTAGCCGGCCTCCTTCGGGGCGAGCCCGGCCTCTGTGGCCAGTGCTTCCAACACTCCCTCCTGGT
>JAWVEW010000193.1:0-10674 GCA_033856495.1 Miltoncostaeaceae bacterium
GATCTCCGTGAACGCGATCCGGCCCTCCAGGAAGGCGGCGACGGCCACCTCGTTCGCGGCGTTGAGGACCGCCGGCGCCGTGCCCCCTTCCCGCCCGGCGGCTCGCGCGAGCGCGAGGCAGCGGAAGGCCTCCTCGTCGACGCGCTCGAACGCCAGCGTCAGCCCCACCAAGTCGAGGGGGAGCCGCGCCGGCGGCGCCTCGGGCCAGCGCAGGGCGTGCGCGATCGGCACGCGCATGTCCGGCGGGCCGACGTGGGCCAGCAGGCTGCCGTCCTCCAACCGCACGAGCGCGTGCACCAGTGACTGCGGGTGCACGACCACCTCGATGCGCTCGTAGGGGAGCCCGAAGAGGTGGTGGGCCTCGATCAGCTCGAGCCCCTTGTTCATCAGCGTCGCCGAGTCGATGGTGATCTTCGCGCCCATCCGCCACGTGGGGTGCTCGAGCGCCTGGGCGGGCGTCACCGCCGCCAGCTCGTCCCGGGTCCAGCCACGGAAGGGGCCCCCCGAGGCCGTCAGCACCGCGGCCGCCACCCGCTCCGGCTCCATGTCGTGGAGGAGCTGGAAGAGGGCCGAGTGCTCGGAGTCGACCGGCACCAGCCCGGCACCGGTGCGGGCGCGCGCGGCGGCGACGAGGTCGCCTCCCGCCACGAGGCTCTCCTTGTTGGCGAGCGCCACCGGGACGCCGCGCTCCAGCGCGGCGAGCGTCGGCCGCAGGCCGGCGGCGCCGACCAGGCCGTTGAGGACCAGGTCGGGGCGGCTCGCCTCGATGAGGCCGGCGAGGTCGGGGTCGTGGCGCACGCTGCCGCCCCCGGCGGCGCAGGCCGTGTGGCGGATGCCCCGCTCCGCCGCCTGGGCGCGCATCGCGTCGACGCGCACGGCGCAGGCCAGCCCGCAGGCGACCAGGTCCTCGCACGCGTCGATCACGTCCAGCGCCTGGCACCCGATCGAGCCGGTGCTGCCGAGGACGAGGACCCGTTTCACTTGTGGGATTGTAGCGGCCTCCCCCGCACGACCACTTCGGGCAGCGCTCGCGTTCGTCCCCTCTATCATCGGCATCCGGCACCGCCGCGGAGAGGTCTCGAACTGGACCAGGTGAGCTTCGACCTGCTGGCCGCCTCGCTCCGGGCGGACGCCGGCGACCTCGGCGCGCAGGTCGAGGCGCTGGCCGTGAAGCTCGAGGGCGCCCTGCCCGGCCAGTGCCAGGTGGAGCGGGCCGGCGGCCTGCTCGCCCGGCGCAAGCGCGTGCGCAGGATCGTCGTCGATCTCGGGGACGAGCGCTTCCAGCTCGACCTCGACGACGGCCGCATCGCCCCCCGGCGGGCGCGCATCGTGCGCGGGATCGTCCTGAAGACCGAGGAGCTCGGCCTCGACGGCTGGATCGACGCCCTCAGCGCCGAGCTGGCCGAGCAGGCGCAATCCAGCGAGCGGGCGCGGCTCGCCGCGCAGCGGCTGCTCGAGGGCTGACGTGCCCCTCTTCCACCGCCGCACCCCGGAGGAACAGGCGCGCGAGGAGGCGCTCGAGCTGCGGCGACGGCAGGCGGCCGAGGACGCCGAGGCGAGCCTCGCCGCACTCGCCGCCGGCGGCATCCCGGTCGCCGCCCGGCGCCGCCTGGACGCGCTCCGCGCGGGCGGCCCGGGGTTCTTCACGTCGGACCTCACGGTCGACGAGCACGCGCTCCTGCGCGGCTCCGGCGTCCGCCCCCTCTCGCAGGTGATGGGCAGCTCCGTCTACCACGTGGGCTGGCAGGCGGGCCGCTACTTCGGCTCGGGCGAGATCGAGACCGTGACGCACGCGATGAACCACGCCCGCGAGCTCGCGCTCGGCCGCCTGGAGGAGGAGGCGCGGCTCGCCGGCGCGAACGCGGTCGCCGGGGTGCACGTGACCCAGGCCCGCTACGACTGGGGCGCCGACCACATGGAGTTCCAGGCCATCGGCACCGCGGTGGCCGTGGACGGCGCGCCGGACGCCCAGCGCCCGGCGCTCACGAACCTCTCCGGCCAGGACTTCTGGAAGCTCCGCCGCGCGGGGCTCTGGCCGGTGGGGATCGTCGGCGGCAGCAGCGTCTGCTACGCCGCATCGGGGTGGGGGGCGGCCTGGCGGATGGCGTCATGGCAGAACGTCGAGCTCACCCACTTCACGGAGGGCCTGTACGAGGCTCGCAACCGAGCGATGCGCCGGCTCCGGCGCGAAGCCCTCGAGTTGGGCGGCCTGGGGGTGATCGGCGTTCGGATCGCCCGGCACGAGCGCGAGGTGGAGGTCAGCGAGGGGCAGACCGACATGGTGTTCACCTTCCACGCGATCGGCACCGCGATCGCCGAGGCGCCGCGGCAGTCGCCGCCGACGCAGGCGCGACTCGCCCTCGACCTCGGCGGCCGGGGCGGCGGCAGGCTCAGGGACCCGAACCCACAGGAGGTGGCCGAGTGAGCTACGACCCGACGTCGATGGAGGGCGTGCCCGAGCACGGCCGCGAGCGGCTGGCCCAGCTGCGCGGCGGCCTCTTCACGAGCGACCTGTCGGTCAACGAGTTCCTGCTCGTGCGGCAGGCCGGCTTCGACCCGCTGGGGCTCGTGGTCGGCAGCTCGATCTACCACATCGGGTTCCAGCAGTCGGACTGGAACAAGAACCAGGAGATGGAGGTCCTGAGCCAGGCGATGTACCACGCGCGCGACCTGGCGATGACGCGGATGGAGGAGGAGGCCGACCAGCTCGACGCGGACGGCATCGTGGGCGTGCGGCTCGACATCGGGCGCTACGAGTGGGGCTCCCACCTCGCCGAGTTCATCGCGATCGGCACCGCCGTCCGGCACCGCGAGGGCCACCTGCACCGTGCGCCCAACGGGCGCCCCTTCACCAGCGACCTGTCCGGGCAGGACTTCTGGACCCTGCTGGCGGCCGGCTACCGCCCGGTGGGCATGGTGATGGGGAGCTGCGTCTACCACGTCGCCCACCAGGGGCTGCGCGGCTGGTTCAGGCAGGTCGGCCAGAACATGGAGATGCCGAACTTCACCCAGGCCCTCTACGACGCGCGCGAGTTGGCGATGGAGCGCATGCAGGCCGAGGCCGAGGCGGTCCAGGCCGAGGGGATCGTCGGGGTGCAGCTCTCCGAGCGAAGCCATGGCTGGGGCTCGCACGTGATCGAGTTCTTCGCCATCGGCACCGCGATCGTGCCGACCCGGCCGGACCACGAGATCCCTGCTCCCCAGCTGACGCTCGGGCTGAACGATTGAGGCTGCGGCGCCGGCTGGCCTCCGCGGCGGCGGCGCTGGCGCTGGCGGTCCTCCCGGTCCCGCTCGCGGCGGGCAGCGCGGCGGCAGCGGCGTGGCGCGCCCTTCCGGACGCCCCGCAGGCGCGCAGCGAGGTCGCGGCGGCGGTCCTGGGAGGGCGCATCGCGCTGGTCGGCGGCTACCTCGCCGACGGAAGCTCGAGCCCCCGCGTGGACCTCTACGACCCCGCCTCCGGCCGATGGTCCCGGCTGCCCGACCTGCCCCAGGGCGTCGACCACACGATGGCGGCGGCGGCGGGCGGCTCGCTGTACGTCATGGGCGGCCACACGCCGAGCGGTCGGGGGCGGCGGGCCTTCGTGCTTCGGCCCGGTCGCGGCTGGAGTGAGCTGCGGCCGCTTCCACAGGCCCGCTCGGCCGGCGGGGCGGCCGTCGTCGGCGGGCGCGTCTACGTGATCGGCGGGCTCGACCTCCGGGGCGGCCGGGCCACCAGGTCCTTCTCGTATGACATCCGGCAAGGGCGCTGGCGCGCGGTGCCGGGCCCCCCGACGGCACGGGACCACCTGGGCGTGGCCGCGCTCGGCGGCAGGATCTACGCGGTCGGCGGCCGCACCGGAGGCGGCAACCTCGACGCCGCCGAGGCGTACGACCCGCGCAGCCGCCGCTGGTCGCGCCTTCCGCCGCTGCCGACCGCGCGCAGCGGGCTCGGCGCGGCCGTGGCCGCGGGCCTGGTGGTGACGGTCGGCGGCGAGGGCCCCGAGGGCACGTTCCCCGAGGTCGAGGCCTACGACCCCCGGGCGCGCCGCTGGCGGACGCTCCCGCCCAGCCCCGCGCCCCGGCACGGCGTGGGCGTGGCGGCGGTCGGGCGCCGGGTCTACTCGCTGCTCGGCGGGCCGACGCCGGGACTCTCGACCAGCGCCGCCGTGCTCGCGCTCACCTTGCCCCGCGGGGGCCCCTTCAGGCCGGCGGAGGCTGCCGGACGCCCATGAAGGCGCGGTCTCCCTGCTCGTCGACCACGACGTCCGCCCTGGCGATCGCCTCCGGGCGGACGAGGACGAGTCGGGTGCCGGCGTCCCCTGCCTCGTCGGGGTAGGCGACCAGACCGAGCAGGCCCTCGCCGGCGCCAGGCTCGACGGCCTCCAGGAAGAAGCGCTCGCCATCGGTCAGCGTGACCCGGACCGCCGTCGCGCGCCCGCGTCCCTCCGCGAAGGAGGCGGCCGCCCCCAGCAGCGCCGCCGGCCAGTCGACCTCTCGGCTGCGGAGCGCCAGCGGCCTGACGCCCTCCCTGATCGCGCTCGGCACCACCCTCACGGGGCCCTGGAGGAGGGCCACGACCTGCGCGCTGACGGTCCCCTCGTCGGCGCCCGCGTCGGCGAGGATCCGCGCGCCGACGCCCTCGCGCTCCCGGACGAGCCCGAGCAGCAGGTGCTCGGTGCCGACGTAGTTGTGCCCCATCGCGGCCGCCTCGCGCAGGCCCAGCTCCAGCACCTTCTTGCTGCGCGGGGTGAGCGGGATCTGGCCCCGCGGCGCTCCCTCGCCCCGGCCGAGGATCCGGATCACGGCGTCCCGCATGCGATCGGCGTCGATGCCGAAATCGCGCAGGACATGGGCGGCGAGGCCCTCCTCCTCCCGGACGAGGCCGATCATGAGGTGCTCGGTGCCGACGTGGTCGTGACCCAGCGCGCGCGCCTCCTCCTGCGCCAGCGTCACGACCCGTTGCGCCCCGCCGGTGAAGCGCTCGTACACGTCTCGCTGCCCCTGCGGGGCGTAGGCCGTGGAAGCCTCGCTCCGGCCCATCGGGGGATTGGGGCAGCACTTCGGCCCGGACCAGCGCGTCCGGACGGACGATCACCAGCCGCGGCGTCCGCGGCTCGGCGCCCTCGACCGGGATCATGTCCTCGTTCACCTCCGGGTAGGCCGCCAGGCCGAGCAGGCCCTCCGAGTCGACCGGCTCCAACGACTCGACCAGGAATCGCTCGCCGTCGGCCACGTAGGCCGCGCCGGAACGATCGTCGGCCCATGCAGCAACCCGAGCACCGCCGCGCGAACGGCCCCGAGACCGATGGCCATCTCCTCGAGCACGCGCGCGGCGATACCGTCCTCCTGGCGAACGAGCCCGAGCAGCAGGTGCTGCGAGCCGACGTCGTTGTGCCCGAGGGTGAGCGCCTCGTTCCCGGAGCGCTCGATCACCCAGGTGGCGCGCGGCGTGAACGGGATCTGGCCCCTGGGTGCCTCCTGCACAGGGCCGATGATCCGCACCACCTCCGCGCGGACCGCCTCGATCTCGACCCCCAGGTCGGCGAGCGCCTGCGCGGCGGCGCCCTCCTCCAGGAGCAGTCCGAGCAGCAGGTGCTCGGTGCCGATATGGCCGTGGCGGAGGGCCCGCGCCTCGACCTGCGCGAGCACCACCACCCGGCGGGCGCCCTCGGTGAAGCGCTCGAACACGGGCCTACCCCCGCGCGGACGCCTTCGCGAGCACCTCGTGCGCGGTCTCGCAGAACGCCGCCACCAGCGCCACCGAGGCGTCGAGGTCGTCCGGATGGCAGGCCTCCACCACCTGGTGGACGTAGCGCGTGGGGATCGACACGCAGCCCGCCAGCGCGCCGTCCCCGGCCAGCTGCAGCGCCTGGGTGTCGGTGCCGCCGCGCGTCATAACCTCCAGCTGGTGGGGGATGCCGCGGTCCTCGGCAAGCGCCACCAGGTGGTCCACGATCTCCGTCGGGACGATCGCGCTCGCGTCGTAGACCTTGATCGCCGTGCCGCCGCCCACCGTCGAGACCCGCTCGTGGGGCTTGGCGCCCGGCGTGTCGTTGGCGAGCGTGATGTCGATCGCGAGCCCGATCTGGGGCCTGATGCGCGAGGCCGCCACGCGAGCGCCGCGCAGCCCCACCTCCTCCTGCACCGTGGCCACCGCGAACACCTCGCAGCGGTGCGACTCCAGCGCGCGCACCGCCTCGATCATCGCGTAGAGGCCCGCCCGGTTGTCGAGGCTCTTGCAGGTCACGAGATCGCCGAGCCGGGCGAGCGTGCGCTCGCGGATCACCCGGTCGCCTGGCCGGACCAGCTCCCGCACCCGCTCGACGGGCAGGCCGACGTCCACGAAGTAGTCCTCCAGGCGGGGCGCCCGCTTGCGCTCCTCCTCGCTCATGATGTGGATCGGCTTCGAGCCCATGACCCCGAGAAGCTCCTCGCGCCCGTGGACCACCACGCGTTGCGCGGTGAGCGTCTTCGGGTCGAAGCCCCCCAGCGGCACCATGTTGATGAAGCCCGCGTCGTCGACGTGGCTCACCATGAACGCGATCTCGTCCATGTGGGCGGAGAGCATGAGGCGCGGGGCCGCGCCCGACCGGCCGGAGCCGTTCCCCGGTCGCGGCGCGCGCCGGGCGACGACGCTTCCCAGCGGATCCAGCGTCACCTCGTCGACGAGCGGGCCGAGCTCGCGCACGACGATCCGGCGCACCCGCTCCTCGCACCCGGGCGCGCCGGGGGCCTCGCACAGCTCGGCCAGCAGCGCCTGGTCCATGGCGCGGCAGGCTATCCCACCAGCCAGACCGTCGCGAAGTAGCCGGCGATGGCGGAGAAGAGCAGCCCGTCGAAACGGTCGAGCACGCCCCCGTGGCCGAGGAGCAGCTTGCCGGAGTCCTTCACCTGGACGTCCCGCTTGATCATCGACTCCGTGAGGTCGCCGACGAAGGCGGCCACGCAGATGATCGCGCCCAGTGCCACGGCCTCGATCCCGGAGATCCAGCTCTCGTAGAGCTGGGCGACCCAGACGCCGAGGGTGCCGACCGCGAGCCCGATGACCAGGCCCTCGACGGTCTTGCCCGGGGACACCCGCGGCGCGACCGGGTGCGATCCCCAGAGGCGGCCGCCGACGTAGGAGGCGGTGTCGAACACCCAGGTCCCAACCAGGATGTTCGCGACGATCGCCGCTCCGTGGGAGAGCTCGCGCGCGGCGACCAGGATCCCCAGCGGAAGGCCCACGTAGACGGCCCCGAACAGGGTCACCGTCATCCGGGCCATCACGTCCTCGCGGTGGGTCAGGATCAGCCCGCCGACCGCGGTCAGGCCGATGGCCAGCCCCAACCCCAGGAGCACCCCGTGCTCGGGGCTCGCGAACGCCCAGGCCAGGAGCACCGTGGCCAGCGCGCCCACGTAGCCCGCCCAGCGAAGCGGGCGGAACGCCGCCGTCAGGTTGTAGAGCTCGTACAGGGCGAGCACGGCCACCAGCGCGCAGACCAGCGCGAAGGCGATGCCGCCGAGGATCACGACGGCGACCGCCAGGGCGATCCCCGGGACCGCCACGGCGACCCTGCTGATCACCGGCTCACTACGGGGTCACACGCGGGCCCGGATCCTGGGTCGGGGTCGTCCGCCGTCATCGCGTGCCGAACCGGCGCCGCCTGTTGGCGTAGTGCGCGAGGGCGTCGTGAAGGTCGGCCGGCGCGAAGTCGGGCCAGAGCTTCTCGGAGAAGTAGAGCTCCGCGTACGCCGACTGCCAGAGCAGGAAGTTCGAGAGGCGCTGCTCTCCGCTGGTGCGGATGATCAGCTCGGGGTCGCGCAGGTCCGGCCCGTAGAGGTAGCGCGCGAACTCCTCCTCGCCGGCGTCGGGCGGCGCCTCGCTGCCGAAGCGGCGCGCGGCGTCGAGGATCTCCGCCCGGCCGCCGTAGTTCATGGCGATGAAAAGCCGCAGCCGCTCGTGACGTGCGGTGAGCCGCTCGGCCCAGACGATCCGCTCGCACAGCCGCGGCGCCAGCTGCTCGCGGCGCCCGATGAAGCGCACCTGGACCCGCTCCTCGTGGAGCTCCGGCACCTCCCGGTCGATCAGCTCGCAGAAGAGGTCCATCAGGTCCTCGACCTCGTCGCCGGGGCGCTCCCAGTTCTCCGTCGAGAAGGAGAAGACCGTGAGGTCGCGGATCCCGCAGTCGCCCGCCGCCCGCACCACGCGCTTGAGGGCCTTCGCTCCCGCGCGGTGACCGGCGCCGACCGGCAGGCCGCGGTCCCGCGCCCAGCGGCCGTTCCCGTCCATGATCACGCCGACCGAGCTCGGGACGGTCTCGAGCGACGGCGGCCCGAGCGGGGCCTCCCGGCCCAGCGCGAGGATCGCCCGCGCCGACCGCAAGCGGGTACGCAGGGTCACCGCGTGGACGGCGGCTCGACCCTAGACTTCAAGAATCTCGGCTTCCTTGCGGGCCAGGAGCTGGTCGACGGCCTTGACCTGCGCGTCGGTGAGCTTCTGGATCTCGTCCTGCGCGCGCGCCAGGTCGTCCCGGGAGATGTCGCCGTCGCGCTCGCTGCGCTTGAGCTCGTTCAGCACGTCCCGGCGGACGTTGCGCACCGCGACCCGCGCCTCCTCGGTCATCTTGTGCACGAGCCGGACCAGGTCCTTGCGCCGCTCCTCGCTGAGCTGCGGGATCGACAGCCGGATCGTCTGGCCGTCGTTCGAGGGCGTGAGACCGAGGTCGGACTCGAGGATTCCCTTCTCCACCGCCTTCATCAGCGCGCGGTCGAAGGGCTGCACCGTCAGCAGGCGCGCCTCGGGCGCCTGGACCGTGGCGACCTGGTTCAGCGGCATCCGGGTTCCGTAGGCCATGACCTGCACCCGGTCCAGCAGCGCCGTGGACGCCCGGCCGGTGCGCACGCCGGCGAACTCGGTGTTCAGCGCCCGCAGCGCCCCCTCCATCCGACGCTGGGCGTCGGCCATGCGCTCCCTCACCGCCCGGCCCTCCGATCCAGCAGGTCGCAGCTCTCGCTCATCACGATCGTGCCGACCTGCTCCCCCATCAGGATCCTGCCGACGTTCCGCTCGTCCCCCATGTTGAAGACGATGATGGGCAGGTCGTTGTCCATGCAGAGCGTCAGGGCCGTGGTGTCCATGACCCGCAGCCCCCGCTCGATCGCCTCCATGTGCGTGATGCGGGGGATCAGCAGGGCAGCCGGATCCTCGCGCGGATCGGCCTCCATGATCCCCTCCACCTTGTTCTTGGCCATCAGGATGCAGTCCGCGCCGATCTCCAGCGCCCGCAGGGCGGCCGCGGTGTCGGTGGTGAAAAACGGGTTGCCGGTGCCGCCGGCGAAGATCACGACCCGCTTGCGCTCCAGGTGGCGGATGGCGCGCCGGCGGATGTAGGGCTCGGCGACCTCCTGCATCGTGATCGCCGACTGGATGCGGGTGACGAGCCCCAGCTTCTCGAGCGCGTCCTGGATCGCGAGCCCGTTCAGGACGGTGGCGATCATCCCCATGTAGTCGGCGGTGGCCCGGTCCATCCCGGCCGCCATCCCCATCACGCCCCGGAAGATGTTCCCGGCCCCGACGACGATCGCGACCTCGACGCCCCGCTCGGCGGTGGTCCGCACCTGGCGGGCGATCGCGGCGATGCGCTCCGGGTCGATGCCGTAGGGGAGGTCGCCCATGAGCGCCTCCCCCGACAGCTTCAGCAGCACGCGGCCGAACACCGGCTGGCGCTCCGCCGGCCCCGGCGCCACCGGCGCCGGCAGCTCGCCGCTGCGGTTACCTGCCAAGCTCGAAGAGGCTGAAGCGCCGGATGGTGACGTTCTCCCCCACCTTCGCCGAGACCTCCGCCCGCAGGTCCTCGATCGTCCGCGGCTTCTTCTCCGCCTGGTCGCGGACGAACTCCTGCTCGAGGAGCGCGATCTCCTTCAGGTGCTTGGCCAGCTTGCCCTCCACGATCTGCTCGCGCGCCCGCTCCGGCCGGTCCTTGGCCTGCTCGGCGTACACCTCGCGCTCGGCGCGCTTGTACTCCTCGGGGACGTCGTCGGCGCTCAGGTAGATCGGCTTCAGGGCGGCGATGTGGAGCGCCACGTCGTGCACGAACTGCTTGAAGGGGTCGCTGCGCGCGACGAAGTCCGTCTCGCAGTTCACCTCCACCAGCACGCCGACTCGGCCGCCCTGGTGGATGTAGCTGTCGACGAGGCCCTCGTTCGTGGCCCGCCCCGCTCGCTTGGCGGCATCCGCGAGCCCCTTCACGCGGAGGCTGACCGTCGCGGCCTCGAGGTCACCGCTGCTCTCCTCCAGCGCCCGCTTGCAGTCCATCATGCCGGCGCCGGTGCGCTCGCGCAGCTCCTTGACCAGCTTGGCGGGGATGGTGGTGCTCATCGGTCGCCCTCCTCGACGGTCGCGGCGGGCTCGGTGCCGCCCTCGGAATCCATGGCGCTGGCGGAGGTCTCGTCGCCCGACCCGTTGCCCTGGGCAGGCTCCTCCGCGGCCGGCTCGGGAGCCGGCTCCGCCGCGACGGCGGGGGGCTCGGGCGCCTCGGCGGGCGGCTCGGGCTCCGCCGCTGCGGGCTCGGGCGCCGGCGCCGCAACAGGGGGCTCGGGCTCGGCGGCCGGCGCCGCAACAGGCGGCGCAGGCTCGGGCGCCGGAGGCACGGGCTCGGGCGCTGCGGCAACGGGCTCGGGCGCCGCGGCGACGGGCTCGGGCGCCGCGGCGAC
>JAWVEW010000194.1:0-8811 GCA_033856495.1 Miltoncostaeaceae bacterium
GATGGCGCGGCGGCGCGCGGTGCGCACGCTGGCCGACCAGCACCTGACGGTCGCCGCCTGCGCCGTGGATGCCCTTCGGGCGCCGCTCGACCCCATGGACCCGGCGCTCGCCGCCCTGCGCGACGACGCGCTGCACGCGGCCGTGCTGGCGCGGCTCGCGGTGCTGCTCTCCGGCTCGGCGGAGCGCTCGCCCGACACCCGCCAGGCGCCGGTCTCCTACAGGGTCGTGCCGCAGCTCCAGACCCATCTCCAGCGAGCGCTCGCCCGCTTCGAGGAGGACCTGCGGCGGGCGCTTGCGGCGGCGGACGACTCCCCGGTCCTCCTCGACGGGCGCTTCCTCTCGAGCGGCGCATTCCACGAGGTGGAGCTGGCCGCCGGCATGGACGGGCTCGCCGCGGCGCTCGCGCGCGCCGGCGAGGTCAGCGGCCAGCGCCTCCATCGCCTGCTGGACGCCCGCTTCAGCGGCCTGCCCGACCAGCTCACGCCCGTGCCCGGGCCGCGCTGCGGGCTCGTGGTGGTGCACAAGCGGGCGGTCGGCGCGATGAACGAGTTGCGGCGGCTGGCGGCGCCGGCGTCGGTCGGCGGCAGCGACACGGCGCTCGGCCAGGAGGACGCGATGACCTTCGCCTTCGAGGCGGCCGAGAAGCTTCGCCGAGCCGAGGAGCTCGTCCGCGAGCTGCTCGCGTGCGAGCTCCTGGCCGCCCGGCAGGCGTGGTTCCTCCGGGGCGCCGGCCCGCCCGCCGGCCTCTCCGCGGCGGCGGCGCCGGTGCTCGCCCGGGTGGAGCCGGTCGACGAGGACCGCCCGCTGGGGCCGGATCTCGACCGCCTGGCGCGGCTGCTGCAGGACGGCTGGCCGGTCGGCGAACGTCCGGGGGCACCCTGACGTGCGCCGCGAGGTTTTCGGCGCTTCGCCCCCCGGTAAGCCCCATTCCAGGAACCAGGGGCGACGTCGGTGCGGAGGTGGGCTGACAGATGACGGGAAACGGAAACGGAGATCTGCGGGACGCGGGAGTGGGTGAGCTCCTCAGGCAGCTGTCACAGGAGACCAGCACGCTCGTCCGCCAGGAGGTCGCGCTGGCGAAGGCGGAACTCGCGGAGAAGGGGAAGCGCGCGGGCGTCGGCGCCGGTCTGGTGGGCGCCGCGGCGGTCCTGGGCCTCGCCGCGCTGGGCGCCCTCGTCGCCTTCCTGATCCTCGTCCTGGCGGAGGCGATGGCGGCCTGGGGCGCGGCGCTCATCGTGACGCTGGCGCTGGCAGCGCTGGCCGGGGCCCTGGCGCTGGCGGGGAAGAAGAAGATCCAGCAGGCGACGCCGCCGGTGCCGGAGCAGGCCGTCGAGAGCGTGAAGGAGGACGTCGAGCTGGTGAAGAGCCAGATCCACAAGCGATAGCGGCCACGACGTCAGGCGCTCGATGAGGGAGGACACCAGGATGGCCGAGGAACCCGAGGACGCGCTGCAGCGCGAGCAGACCGAGCCGGAGCAGATCCGGGAGCAGATCGCCGAAACGCGCGAGCGGCTGGCGGAAACCGTCGAGGCGCTCGCGTACAAGGCCGATGTCAAGACGCGCGCACGCGAGTCGGCCGCGACCGCCGCACAGACCGCGCGGGCTCGCGTCGGCGAGGTGATCGAGCGCGTGCGCCCCGCGCTCGGGGGCTCGCACAACGGCGCGGATTCGACCGGAGAGTCCACGAGCGGCCCCGCCGCGCTCGCCCGGGCGGTCTGGGACCGGGTGCCGACGACGGTGCGCGAGCGCATTCCGCGGGGGAAGGCGCAGATCGCCGGCGCGCTCCTCGCCGTCGCCCTCCTCGCGCGGCGCCGGCGCCGGCGCCGCTAGAGGGGACCAGCTGGTCCCGCTGCTGGGCTACGGGCGGCGAGAGCGCCTGTAGCCTGCGCCCTGCGATCGCAGCACCATCCATTCTCGGCGGGTCGTCCCAACCGTGCGACCCTGGGGCAGGGCAGCGGGGCCGGGCTGAGGCGAGTCGATGCGCGAGCAGGCAACTGGCGGAGCCGCCCGCGCGGAACGGCGGTTCCCCGCGACGGCCCTTCTGGCCGGTGTGCTGATCGCGCTGGCCGCGCTCGTCGCCTGCGCGCGCGCCGCCGCGGTCCCGGCCGGCTTCAGCGACAGCCTGGTCACCAAGGTGGGCGGCGGGCCCTCGGAGGTCGCCTGGACTCCGGACGGGCGGATGCTGATCGGGACCAAGAACGGACAGGTCCGCGTCCACACGCGCACGGCCCTGCTCCCGACCCCCGCGCTCGATCTGGCCGGCGTGAGCTGCACGGACGCGGAGCGGGGGCTCCAGGGGATCGCCGTCCACCCCCAGTTCGCCGCGAACCACTTCGTCTACGTCTACTACAACTTCGCCAAGTTCGGGCCGTGCACCGCCATCGCGACCGCCGCCGTCAACCGGCTGTCCCGGTTCGTGCTGCCCGACAGCAACGTCATCGATCCGGGCAGCGAGGTCGTCCTGTTCGAGTCGCAGACACTCACGGACGGGGATCACAACGGCGGCAACGTCGGCTTCGGCAAGGACGGCTACCTCTACGCGACGACGGGCGACGGCGGCACCTCCACGACCGCTCCCCTGGCCCGGGACCGCGGGGCGCTCCTGGGCAAGGTCCTGCGCTTCACCGACAGCGGCGGCATCCCGGCCGACAACCCGTTCACCGGCGCGGGCACCGCCCGCTGCAACGCCGGCGGGCTGCCCCCGGCGGGCTCGCCGGTCGGAACGTGGTGCCAGGAGGTCTTCGCGATGGGCCTGCGCAACCCGTTCCGGGCCGCCTTCGATCCCAACGCCGCAGGCAGCCGCTTCTACGTCAACGACGTGGGGAACCACACCTGGGAGGAGGTCGACCTCGGGCAGGCGGGCGCCGACTACGGCTGGCCGACGCGCGAGGGGCCGTGCGCCAAGGACTCCGACGTCGACTGCGGCCCGCCGCCCGCCGGCGCCACCAACCCGATCTACTGGTACCACCAGAGCCCGGTCGGGGCCGCCGCCACCGGCGGCGCCTTCGTCCCGAACGGCGTCTGGCCCGTCGAGTACGACGGCGCGTACCTCTACGCCGAGTTCGTCGCCGGCACGATCCACCGGCTGATCCCCCAGGCGGGGGGAGGCTTCACGGCGGTCGAGTTCACCCCCGCCGCGCAGGTGACGACGCTCCGCTTCGGGCCCGACGGAGCGCTCTACTACGCGAGCCGCAGCGCCGGCGGCGAGATCCGGAAGATCGTCGCCACCGGCGGCGCCAACCGCTCTCCGACAGCGGTGATCTCGGCGGCGCCCACCAGCGGCCCGCTCCCCCTCACCGTGCAGTTCGCCGGCACCGGCAGCAGCGATCCCGACGGCGATCCCCTGACCTACGCGTGGGACTTCGGCGACGGCTCCGCGCCGGCGAGCGGTCCCACCGCGACGCACGTCTACACGGTGGCGGGGACCTTCACCGCCCAGCTGACGGTGGCCGACGGCGCCGGCGCCTCGTCGACTGCCACGGTGCGCGTGGACCCGGGCGACGCCGCGCCGGTGCCCGTGATCGACACGCCCCCGAGGGCGATCGCTTCGCCGTGGGCGACGCGTTCCTGCTCCACGCGCACGCGACGGACCTCGAGGACGGACCGCTGCCCACCTCCGCGCTCACCTGGGAGGTGGTCCGCCACCACGCCACCCACATCCATCCCTTCCTGGAGCCGATCGCCGGCAACGACATCCCGATCGTGGCGCCGGAGCCGGAGGACCTGGACGCCGCCCGCACCAGCTACCTGGAGATCAGGCTCACCGCGACCGACTCCAGAGGGGTGGCGACGACGACCACGCGGCAGCTGCAGCCGAAGCTGGTCGAGCTGACGTTCGCGACCTCGCCCCCCGGGCTGACCCTGTCGGCGGGGAGCATCATCCTCACCGGGCCGACGACGCTGCCCTCATGGGAGAGGTTCGCCGTCCCGGTGGAGGCGCGCGATCAGGCCGTCGCCGGGGTGCCGTGGGCCTTCCGCCTCTGGTCCGACGGGGGGGCCGCCGTCCACACGATCGTCACGCCGGCGACGCCGGCGACGTACACGGCCGTCTTCGGCACCCCGCCGGGTTCCGGACCCGTCGTCCCGCCGGCCGGTCCCGGGCCGGTCATCCAGCCGCCCGGCCCCACGCCTCCCGGCATCACCCGCCTTCGCGCCGCGCCGCGGCGCTTCTTCGCGCGCCAGCGGGTGCGCTGCACGGGCGGCGGCCCCGCCCGGACGCCGGTCTGCCGGCCGCTGCCGACCGCCATCGGCACCCGTCTGCTCTTCTCGCTCTCGACCCCCGCGCGGATCGCCGTCCAGGTGGTGCGCCCCGCCGCGAAGACCTGCACCGGCCGCGGCCCGGCGCGGCGCTGCCGCACGTCGCCCGCCCGCACGGTCGGCCGGCTCGCGATGAACGGCCGCGCCGGCGCGAACGCGCTCCGCGTCCCCGGCCGCCTCGGCGGACGTACGCTCACCCCCGGCCCGTACGACCTGCGCGTGCGGGCGGCCAGCGGGACCCTCCTGAGCACCACGCTGCGGCTGAGGGTGGTCGTTCGTCGAGGCTGACGCCGGCGCGGGAGCGTGCCCCTACGACAGCGCCGCCAGCGCCTCCTCCACCGTCTCGTCGCGGGGGATCAGGCCCTCGAGGCCGGTCATCCCCACGAGGCGGCCGACCGGTGAGGAGGCCTGCGCGACCAGCCGCAGGCTCCGACCGCTCTTGACCAGGGTCCGGGCGAGGCGCTGGAGCAGCGCGACGCCGGCGCTGTCCATGAACCCCACCTCCGAGAGGTCGAGGGCCACCCCGCCGCCGTCCTTGGTGTGGCGCAGGATCTCGACCTCCAGCGCGACCGCGTTCGAGAGATCGACCTCGCCGGCGACCGCGACCAGGCGGACGTCGCCGCGATGCTCCGCCATGACCCGGGCGAGCGGCTCACTCATGCCGGAAGCCTATCGGGGGCTGAGGCGGCTCCTCAGGACGTCTCGGCTCCCTCGCGCGCCGGACGCGGCGTGAACACCCCGCGGAGCGCCCGTATCAGCGCCAGGAGGGCGTCGGAGCCGCGGGCCAGGAGCGGCCCGACCAGCGCGGTCACCAGCACGTATGCGGCCGCCAGGGGGCCCAGCTCGGGTTGGACGCCGGCCGTCACGCCGAGGCCGGCGATCACGATCGAGAACTCGCCCCTGGCCACCAGCGCGGTCCCGGCGCGGACGCGCCCGCGCGGGCCGACGCCGGCGCGCCGGGCGGCCCACCAGCCGGTCGCGATCTTGGTCGCCATGGTCACGACCGCGAGCCCGCACGCCAGCGGGAGGTCCCCGGGGATCTCGCCGGCGTCGATGGAGAGGGCGAAGAACAGGAAGAAGGCGGCGGCGAACAGGTCCCGCAGGGGGCCGAAGAGGCCGCGCGCCCGCTCGGCCACCTGCCCGGAGAGCGTGATCCCGACGAGGAAGGCGCCGACCGCCGCCGAGACCTGCAGGCGCTCCGCCAGCCCGGCCACCAGCAGCAGCAGCCCGAAGGTGGACAGCAGCAGCACCTCGTCCGAGCGGTGGAAGATCACGCGGCTGATGAGGGGCCCGAAGCGCAGCGCCACGACCAGCGCGACGCCGGCGGCGCCCACGGCCACGGCCAGCGAGCCGACCGCCGCCGCGACCCCGCCGCCCACGAGCAGCGCCGCCACCGCCGGCAGGTAGACCGCCATCGCCATGTCCTCCATCACCAGGATCGAGAGGATCGCCGGCGTCTCCCGGTTCCCCACCCGGTCCAGGTCCTGCAGGAGCTTCGCCACGACGCCGGAGGAGGAGACCCACGTGACGCCGCCCAGGAGCAGCGCGGCGACCGGGTCCCACCCCAGCAGCAGCCCCAGCACCAGGCCCGGGGTGAGGTTCAGCACCAGGTCGACGATGCCGGCGGGAAAACCGGCCCGAAGGCTGGTCGACAGCTCCTCGCCGGTGTACTCGAGGCCGAGCAGCACCAGCAGGAGCACGATGCCGATCTGGCCGCCGATCTCCACGAGCCCCGGGCTGAGGTCGATCGGCCCCCCCGCCGACAGGGCCACGCCCGCCAGCAGGTAGAGGGGGATCGGCGACACGCCGGTGCGGTGGCCGAGGCGGGCGAGCACCGCCAGGCCCACCGCAACCGCCCCCAACTGGGTCAGGACCGCCGCGACGTCCGAGGCCGCGGCGTCCACCCCGTCTAGTCGCCCTGGAGCAGGGCGTGCATCGCCCGAATGCCCTCCGGCGTCCCGACCGCCACCGCGGTATCTCCCTGCCGCAGCGTCAGGTCCGGCGGCGGCGAGGGGATCGTCTCGCCGTCGCGCACGAGTGCGACGATGCTGGCCCCGAGGTCCTCGCGCAGGCCGATCTCGCCGATGCGCCGCCCCGAGCAGGCGGAGCCCCCGTCCACCGGGACCCAGTCGATCGAGAGGCCCGGAACGGACTGCAGCTCCGTGAGCCGCTCGGTGACGTGGCCGGCGCCGAGCAGGTCGGCGAGCGTCCGCACGTCGTCCTCCTCGAGTCGTACCACCTGCCCGCAGGAGTCCGGATCGTCCCGGTCGTAGAGCAGGAGGTCCCGATGGCCGGCGCGGTGGGCGATCATCCCGATGCGGTCGCCGTGGTGGGTGGTGAAGTCGTGTCGGACGCCGACGCCCGGCAGCTTGGTCTCGGTCACGTCGCTCATGACGCCATTCTGGCACCGGGGACGGCCGGCGCGCCGGGGCGGCGCGCGAGCGTCACCGGTAGCGCAGGACGGTCCCGATGCCGGCAGCCTCCGCGCGGCGCAGGAGCATGTGGGCGACCGCGAGGTCGCTGGTCGCCAGGCCGCGGTGCCAGAGCAGGATCCGCTCGTCGGGGCGCTCGCGCCCGGGCCGCAGCCCCGCGACGATCTCGCCCAGCTCCGCGTGCACCCGCTCCCGCGTGAGCAGCCCCTGGTCGACGTGCGGGCGCAGGGCTCCGAACGGCCCCGCGCTGGCCTGCCCCCAGTCGTCCACCACGATCTTGTCCATGGCCGCGGTCAGCGAGAGCTCGACCGCGCTGACGGTCCCGTAGGGCACCACCAGCGCCCCCTCCCCGACCCAGGCCGTGCGCAGGAGGGGCTCCGGGGACACGAGCCGCGAGGCCTCCACCATCACGTCCGCTCCCACGAGCGCCTCCTGGGCGCTCGCCACCGCTCGGACCGGCTTGCCGAGCTCCTCGGACAGCTCCCGCGCGAAGCGCTCGCGGGACTCCTGCCGCCGGCTGGTGACCCGGATCTCCGCGAAGTCGAACAGGTCGTCGAGCATGGTCACGTTCCACCAGGCCGTGCCCCGCGCCCCGACGTGCCCCAGCACCGCGCTGTCCGGCCGGGCCAGGTGGCGGGCGCCGATCGCGGTCACCGCGCCGGTGCGGGCGGCGGTGATCAACGTTCCGTCCACGATCGCCAGCGGCGCGCCCGTGCTCGGGTCGTAGAGCGTCACCAGGGCGAGCCCGCTGGGCAGCCCGAGCAGGTGGTTGTCGACGAAGTCGCCCACCACCTTGATGCCGCTCACCCCGAGCGTGTCGAGGTGGCCGCGCAGGACGTTGAAATGGCCGGCGCCGTCGTTGCTGGGGATGAGGTGCACGCGCGGCTCGAGCACCGCCCGCCCCTGCCCCTGCGCGCGCAGCGCCTCCTCCACCGCAGCCACGATCTCGCCCCGTCCGACCCCCAGCGCCTCGACGTCGGCGGCGGAGAGGAAGCGCAGGTCGAGCCGGTTCAGGCCAGGTGCCAGGGGTCGGTGTCGGTGAGCGCGAAGCGCACCTCGACCCCCTCCGGCGCGAGCGCCCGCTCGAGCCCCTTGGCCCAGCGCTTGAGCGCCAGGCGCTCGACGCGGGCATGGGGGACGGAGACGAGCGGCAGGCCCAGCGCCCGGTCGGCGTCGTGGTAGCGCAGGTCGCTGGTGACGAAGGCGTCGGCGCCGGCCGTCCGCGCCTCCGGGATCAGCGCGCCGCCGGCGCCGGTGCAGCAGGCCACGTGCTCGACCCGCGCCCCGGGGTCGCCGGCGTAGAGCACCGGCGCGCCGTCGAACGCGGCGCCGACCTTGCGCACCAGGCGCTCGAGGGTCGTCGGGCTCACCCGGCCCAGGCGCCCGAGGCCGGCCTCGGGCCGCTCGGGCGCCGGCTTCAGCGGCCGCGACGCGCTGAGGCCCAGGAGGTCGGCCATGATGTCGTTGAGCCCCCCGGCGGCGGCGTCCAGGTTGGTGTGCGCGGCGACGATCGCCACCCGCGCCTCCGCCGCCTGCAGCACCAGCTCCGCGCCGGCGGCGGCGTCCGTCAGCGCCGCGATGGACGGGAAGATCGGCGGGTGGTGGGTGAGCACCAGGTCGCAGCCTTGCTCGCGGGCCTCGCCCAGCACCTCGTCGCGCAGCTCCAGCGCCACCAGCGCCCGCCGCACCGGCTGGTTGTGCCGGCCCACGACGAGGCCCACGTTGTCCCACTCCTCGGCCAGCGCAGGCGGCGCCAGCCGCTCGACGGCGGCGAGGAACTCGGCGGCGAGCATCGACGTCGAGTGTAGTCGGTCCGCCCCGGAGCCCCGCCCCGGCGCACATCGGCGCCGGGGCGGCCCGCCTCACTTCGCCGCCGCCGCCTCCGCGGCAACCTTCTGCATGAGGTGCGCCGGCACCTCGTCGTAGCGCAGGAACTCCATCCCGTAGTCGCCCCTGCCGCCGGTCATCGCGCGCAGGTCGGGCGCGTAGCTGAGCATCTCCGCCATCGGCACCTCCGCGCGGATCACCTGGGTGTGCCCGAGGGTCTCCATCCCCAGCGGACGCCCGCGACGGGAGTTCAGGTCCCCCATCACGTCGCCCACGTGGTCCTCGGGAACGGTG
>JAWVEW010000195.1:0-2761 GCA_033856495.1 Miltoncostaeaceae bacterium
TGTGGGCGATGCTCGCCACCCGCAGCCCCGCCTCCACGAACGCGCGCTCCAGGCGCTCGCGCTGCTCGCGGGCGCCGATGAGGAGCGCCAGCGAGCGCCCGCCGGCCTCCTCGTGCGCCAGCAGCGCGCGGGCCGGCCCGGCCGTGTCCGCACCCTCGACCGCCGGATGGACCAGTAGCCCCTCGCCGCGCGGCAGGTCGGTCGAGGGGGCGCCGAGCAGCTCCCTCAGGGCATCCGCCGTCGGGATGTCGCCCGGGAGGACGCCGATCAGCCCGCCCTCCGACGCCGAGCGCTGCGCCCGGCGCAGCTCCTCGGCAACCGGGCGGACCGCCTTCGCCCGTCGCGCTAGGCCGCCAACCGCGGGCACGCGCTAGGCCGTGCCCCGCGCGCGGCGGCGGATGCGCAGCAACAGACCCACGGCGATGAGGTTGGTCAGGGTGTGGCTTCCCCCGTAGCTCATGAACGGCAGCGGGATCCCGGTGATCGGCATGATCCCCACGTTCATGCCGATATTAACGAAGACCTGGAAGCCGAGCATGGCCACCACCCCGCCGGCGACCAGCTGATCGACCTGGGTGGAGGCGCGGGCGACGATCTGCAGGCCGCGCCAGAGCAGCACGCCGTAGACGAGGATCAGCAGGCCCCCGCCCACGAACCCGAACATCTCCCCCACGACGGCGAAGATGAAGTCCGTGTGGTGCTCGGGCAGGAAGTCGTTGATCGTCTGCGTCGCCCCGTCCGGCCCCTTGCCGATCGCGCCCCCCGAGCCGATCGCGGTCTTGCTCGCCTCCAGCTGGTAGCCGGCGTCGCCGGGGCTGGCCTTCGTGTCGACGAACGAGGTCAGCCGGTCCACCTGGTAGGGCTTGAGCACCTCCAGGCCGGCCTGCGGCAGCGCC
The DNA here is from genome assembly GCA_033856495.1 of Miltoncostaeaceae bacterium. Classification (GTDB taxonomy): domain Bacteria; phylum Actinomycetota; class Thermoleophilia; order Miltoncostaeales; family Miltoncostaeaceae; genus JAWVEW01. The sequence goes on from JAWVEW010000195.1 coordinate 897, forward strand.
CACAGCACCAGCACCGCAAGCGTTGCGACGATCGCGGCGAAGGCGGCGAACTGGGTCCAGGGCACGCCGGCGAGGAAGAGCAGCGCCGCGAGCACCGCCATGTAGACCATCGAGGTGCCCAGGTCCGGCTGGGCGAAGATCATGAGGGCCGGAAGCCCGGCCACCCCGAGGGCGAGGAGGCTGAAGCGGCGGGTGCCGACCTGCGCGGCGCGGTCCACGATGAGCCCCGCCAGCACCAGGATCAGCACCACCTTCCCCAGCTCGGAGGGCTGAAGGCGGAAGGCGCCGAGCGAGATCCAGCGGTTGGAGCCGCGGATCGACGAGCCGAGCACGAACACCATCGCCACCGCCGCGATGAGGCCGCCCCAGAGCGTCCAGTACATGCCGGCCAGGCGGTCCACGTCGACGAGCAGCACGACCGCAAGCGCCAGCAGGCCGAGCACCATGTAGGCGACCTGGCGGGTGAAGTAGTAGTCGGGCGCACCGGGGACGTCGTCGCGCGTCGCCGCCTTGATCACGTAGACGCCGAAGCCGCTCACCATCACCACGGCCGCGATCAGCACCCAGTCCAGGCCGGCCACGGCGCCGCGCGCGCGATCGGTCAGGCGGAGGCGTCCGGCGCTGGGGGAGAAGGTGGTCAATCGATCCTCGCGCCCGTGCCGCAGAGGTTGGGGCTGAACCGCAGCCGCGCGGCGATCGTCTTGCAGACCACCGGCGCTGCCGCGTTCGCCCCCTGGCCGCCGTGCTCCACGATCACCGCGACCACGATCTTGGGGTCGTTGTAGGGCGCGTAACCGACGAACCAGGAGTGGTCGAGGCCCTGCGGGTTCTCCGCCGTGCCGGTCTTGCCGGCCACCTTTGCGGTCGCGGGCAGCCCGCCGAAGACCTGGACCGAGGTGCCGTTGATCTCGTTGGCGGCCGAGTAGAGGCCGCTGCGGATGACGTCGAGGACGGCCGGGCTGACCCCCAGCGCCCGCGTCGGGCGCCCCTTCAGCAGGTCGCGCAGCACCCCGCCGTCGGGGCTCAGGATCGCGCGGCCGAGCGTCGGCGTGACGACCGTGCCGCCGTTTGCGATCGCCGCGTACGCGACCGCCATCTGGATCGGCGTCGCCAGCACGTAGCCCTGCCCGGTCGCCATCTGGATGTCGTCGCCCGGCAGCCAGACGTGCAGGCCGGGGTCGGGGCTCAGGGAGAAGTGCGCGCGTTTGTACGCGATGTCCGGGAGGATCCCCGACTGCTCGCCCGCGAGGTCGATGCCGGTGCGCTTGCCCAGCCCGAAATGCCGCGCCCAGTCCTGGATCGGCGTGCTGCGCCCGCTGGGGTCCCGCGTATAGAACTTCTCGCCCACCTGGTAGAAGAAGGTGTCGCTCGACACCCGCAGCGCATAGGGCACCGTGATGTCCCCCCAGGGCGTCTCGTTGAAGCCCTTGAAGGTCTGCCCGTGGAGCTTGATCAGGCCGGGCGAGAAGATCGTCTCCCCCGCGCCAATGACGCCCTCCTCCATCCCCGCGGCGGCGGTGATGGCCTTGAAGGTCGAGCCCGGCGGGTACTGGCCGCTGATCGCCCGGTTGATGGTCCGCTGGCCCGGCCCGAAGACGATCCGCTGCACCTCGCGCGCGTGCCCGTCGGCGAACGCGGCCGGGTTGAACGTCGGCAGACTGGCGATCGCGAGCACCTCGCCGGTGCGCGGGTCGAGGGCGACGCCGGCGGCCCCGCTCGGGTTCGCCAGGGATCCCTCGACGTCCCGCAGCGCCCTCGTCAGCGCCCGCTGGGTCGGGAGGTCGATCGTCAGCATCAGGGTCTTGCCGGGCACCGACGGCTTGGCGGAGATCGGCGCCGGCCGCACCGGATTGCCGGCTGCGTCG
>JAWVEW010000196.1:0-4077 GCA_033856495.1 Miltoncostaeaceae bacterium
GAGCGCGGCCGGAAGCCGCCGCCGATGTCCCCGCCACGACCGGATCGCCACCCGGCCGTCATGCCCGCGCCGGCCCAGTCCATCCCGGCGGCCCCGACCGGCCCGCCAGGAGAAGGCCCCCGCCGCCTCACGGGTAGATGGCGCGCAGCCGGAGCGCCTCCGCCACTCGCTCGATCGCCACCGACAGCGCCGCGGTGCGCCAGCTCACCTGCCAGCGCTCGGAGGCCTGGACCATGCGGGAGAAGGCCTGGCGCAGGAGGCGCTCCTGACGCTCGGCGACCTCGCCCTCGCCCCAGAAGTACTTCTGCTGGTCCTGAACCCACTCGAAGTAGCTGACGGTCACGCCGCCCGCGTTCACCAGCACGTCCGGCAGGACCTGGATGCCCCGTCGCGCCAGGATCTCTTCGGCCTCGGGCGTGGTGGGGCCGTTGGCGGCCTCGGCCACCAGCCAGCAGTCGAGCCGCTCCGCGTTCTCCTCGGTGATCTGCTGCTCGAGGGCTGCCGGCACCAGGATGTCGCAGGACACCTCGAGCACCTCGCGCCGGCCCACCTGCTCGCCGTGGGGGCAGCCGCGCAGGAACCGGTGCTCGCCCACCCACGCGAGCACGCCCGCGACATCCAGACCCGCGGGGGAGACCAGCCCGCACGTCACGTCGGAGACCCCGACCACGCGCGCGCCGCGGGCGGCGACCTCGCGGGCGACGACGGCGCCCACGTTGCCGAGCCCCTGGACGACCACCCGCATCCCGGCCAGGCTCCGGCCGAGGCGCTCGAGCGCGGCCTCGATGCAGACGACCGCGCCGAGGCCGGTGGCCGCCCGCCGGCCCACCGTGCCGCCGAGGACGACCGGCTTGCCGGTCACGACCTCCGGCACCGGATGGCCGACCTGCTGCGAGTAGGTGTCCATGATCCAGGCCATCTCGCGCTCGCCGGTCGCCATGTCCGGCGCCGGCACGTCGCGCTCGGGGCCGATGATCGGGAAGAGCTCCGACGCGTAGCGGCGGGTCAGCCGCTCCAGCTCGCCGGCCGACAGGCGGTTCGGATCGCATCGGACGCCGCCCTTGGCGCCCCCGAAGGGGAGGCCGAGCAGCGCGCACTTGAAGGTCATCCACATCGCGAGCGCCGCGCACTCGCCCATGGATACGCCGGGCGCGTACCGGATGCCGCCCTTGGTCGGCCCCACGGCGAGCGTGTGCTGGACCCGGTAGCCGGTGAAGACCTGCACCCGGCCGTCGTCGCGGCGGACCGGGAAGTTGACGACGAGCGACCGGCGCGGCTCCAGCAGGCGGGCGCGCAGGTCGTCCTCCAGCTGGAGCAGGTCGGCCGCACGCGTGAACTGCTCGACCGCGATCCGATGCAGCTCGGATCGCCACTCGCCGCCCGGAGCCACGAGGTGCGACTCGCAGGCGAGGACGTCGTCCCAGCCCCCGCTCCCCCGCCGGTCGGCGATCATGGCCTTCCGGCCCAGCGGGGACGGCAACTGGCCACGGCTGCCTCCTCTCGTGGCCGGGCCTCAGGAACCATCCGCCGGTGGACGGAGCATGTCAATGGCGCGCATTCTGGCCGGCCCGCCGGCGGGTCGTGGCCTACACTGACCGCCGGTGCCGCCCGCCACGTCCACCGCGCCGGCCGCGCCGCGCGCCGCGCGCCTCGTCGCCGCGCACGGGGTGTCCAAGCGCTTCGGGTCGGTGCTGGCCCTGGACGACGTCACGGTGGAGCTCGACGCCCCCGCCACCGGCCTGCTGGGAGCCAACGGCGCGGGCAAGTCCACGTTCATGAAGGCCCTGCTCGGCCTGGTGCGCCCGGACGCCGGCCGGCTGGAGGTGCTGGGCGTGGACGTGGCCCGCCGCCCCGCGGAGCTGCGCCGGCGGCTGGGCTACATGCCCGAGCGCGACTGCCTGCCGCTGGAGATGACGGCCCGCGACCTCGTGGTGCACCTGGGGGAGCTGCGCGGCCTGCCGCGCCGCGCCGCGGTGCTGCGGGCCTCCGAGGTGCTGTTCCAGGTCGGTCTGGAGGAGGAGCGCTCGCGGCTCATCCGCACCTTCTCCACGGGCATGAAGCAGCGCGCGAAGCTCGCCCAGGCGCTGGTGCACTCCCCCGAGCTGGTCGTGCTGGACGAGCCCACCAACGGCCTCGACCCGGCCGGGCGCGAGGAGATGCTGTCGCTCGTGCGCCGGCTGTCGCGCGACCTCGGCATCGCCGTTCTGCTGTCCTCGCACGTGCTCGAGGACGTCACCCGCACCTGCGACGCCGTGGTGGTGCTGCGCGAAGGCCGGCTGGTGCGGGCCGGGCGCATCGAGGAGATGAGCGCGCTCGGGCAGCACGGCGTGCTCGTCCGGGCCACCGGCGATGTGGACCGCTTCGCCGCCGGCCTCAGCGCCCGCGGCCTGGTCGCCAGGCGGCTGGACGGCGGCCTCACGGTGACCGGCGCCGTCGAGGACGTGCTGTTGGACGCGGTGCGCGACGCCGCCGCCGAGGCCGGCGTGGGCCTGCGCGAGCTGCGCCCGGCGGGCCCCACGCTGGAGGACGCCCTGGTGGACGCGATCGAATGAGCGGGCCCGCCGCGCCGGGGGGCGCGGACGCCCAGATCCGCGACGTGCGCTACCAGCGCGACGACGGCGAGCGGCGGGGCAGGGTTGCCGGCGTCGTCTCGCTGGCGCGGTGGGGGGCGCTGCGGGCGCTGGGCGCCCGGCGCGGGTGGAAGGCCAAGATCGTCCCCATCGCGCTGGTGCTGGCGGCGCTGGGCCCGGCCGTGGTCCTGCTGGGGGTGCGCGCGCTGTTCGCCGAGCGGACCGGCCTCGATCTCACCGACGCCCTGCCCTTCTCCGACTATCAGGCCATCATCGGCGTGACCATCCTGCTGTTCGCGGGGATCGTCACGCCGGAGCTCCTCTGCCCGGACCGCCGCGACGGCACGCTGTCGCTCTACTTCTCCACGGCGGTCAGCCGCTCGGAGTACCTGGCCGGGCGCGCGCTGGGCGCCGTGCTGCCGCTGCTCCTGGTCACGCTGGTGCCGATGCTGGTCCTGTACGGCGGCATCCTCGTCTTCGAGGAGCACCCGCTCGGCTACCTGCAGGGCAACTGGGCGGAGCTGCCGCGCATCTTCGGCGCGGGGTTCATCCTCGCGATCTACTACGCCGCCGTGGGGCTGGCGGTGTCGTCGCTCGCCGGCCGCCGGGCGTACGCGGTCGGCGGCTACCTGCTGCTGCTGATCGCGCCGACGCTGGTGAGCGGCCTGGTGCGGGAGTCGGTGTCCGGAGGCGCCGAGGCCCTGGACCTGATGGCCCTCTCGACGCTGCCCATCGGCTTCGCGGCCAAGCTCTTCCCCGACGCGGCGGACGAGGTGCCGAACGCGATCGGGCTCTGGGCACTCGCCTATCTCGTGGTGGTGCTGGCCGCCGTCGCGGTGCTCCTGCGCCGCTACCGGGCGGGGGTGGACGAGTGACCGCGCCGAGGCTGTCCTTCGACGGGGTCTCGCACTGGTACGGCGACACCGTCGCCCTGGCCGACGTGTCGTTCACGCTCGGCCCCGGGGTCACGGGGCTGCTGGGCCACAACGGCGCCGGGAAGTCCACCGCCCTCAAGCTGTGCGCCGGCTTCGCCCGCCCCCGCAGCGGGACGGTGCGGGTGCTCGGCACCGACCTCGCGGCGAGCCCCGAGGCCTATCGGCGCATCGGCATCGCGCACGACCGCGACGCGCTCTGGCCGTTCCTCACCGCCCGCGCCATGGTGGCCCTGTGCGCGCGCCTTCGCGGTGCGCCCGACCCCGATGCCGCCGCCGCGCGCGCGCTCGCCGAGGTGGGCCTGACCGACGCCGCCGACCGCCGCCTGAAGGGCTTCTCGCACGGGATGCGCCAGCGCGTGAAGCTGGCCCAGGCCCTGGCTCACGACCCTCCGCTGCTGCTGCTCGACGAGCCCCTCAACGGCCTCGACCCCGCCCAGCGGCGCATCGTGGTCGACCTCATCCGGCGCCTGGGGCAGGAGGGCCGCACCGTGGTGGTGTCGTCCCATGTCCTGCACGAGGTGGAGCGGATGGCGCCCCGGGTGCTGGTGCTGGTGAACGGCCACCTCGTGGCG
>JAWVEW010000197.1:0-8392 GCA_033856495.1 Miltoncostaeaceae bacterium
ACGTTCCTTCGAAGTGCCAGAAGCCCGTGAAGCCGTTGAACGGGCCGCCGACGATGGCGCTCGTCCACTCCAGGACGTAGGCGCGGGTCCTGGAGTCGTACCTGCCGGTGACCGGGAGCGTGGTGGCCGGCCGCGATCCGTCCGGCTTCGGCGAGCCCTGGTTGAACGTCAGGCGGTTCCACTGGGCCGTGAACGCCTGGACCTGGCCGCGCAGCTTGCCGTTCACCACCCGGATGCTGGGAGCGGGAAGCGACTGGCCGCTCGCGGCGTCGCGGCGATTCGTGGCCACGCCGAACCTGATGGCGCTGAAGGAGGCCGGGCCGATGATGGAGCGCGCCAGCGAGCTGCCGCGGCTGTCGAAGGCCGGGCTCGGGGTCGGCTGGTACCTGCCGGTCGCGAGACCGCCGTCCCGGCCGGGGGTCGCCAGCGTGTAGGTCTTGTCGGGGCAGGACGAGTCCGGGTTCGCGAAGAACCTCCCCGACGCGACGCTGCCGCCCGGGAAGATCATCCGGAAGTAGGTGCCCCTGGCCTTGCCGTTGGCGCAGGTCCCCGGCTTGATCGTGAAGGTGCCGATCAGGGACTGCGCCGCGGACTCGCTCTTCCCGCCGGCGATGGCGACGGCCGCGGTCGCCAGGAGGGCGGCGGCGGCCGCCAGGGCGAGGCGCAGGACGAGGTGACGCCGCATGGTGCTCCTTTCAGAGGGAACGGCTGGGACCGGCGACGGCGGCGGCCGACGGGGCGCTCGACGGCAGGCCTCGGCGGGGCCGGGCGGCGGCCACCAGGCCGACCGTGAGCAGGCCGGGCAGGACGAAGAACCACGGGAAGAGGGCGAAGGAGGGCAGCGCCGCGACGGCCGCGTAGTTGTCGACGTTGTCGCTCATGGCGCCGATCATCGGCGTCATGTCGCCCAGGATGTGGACCCAGCGGCGCTCCAGCCTGCTCACCGCGGGGAACCGCCGCTCGATCTCCCCGGCCGTGAGCCCCGACCGCCTCAGCGCGGGGACCAGGTCCAGTCGGATGGCGCCCTCGCCGACCGCCATCGACCCGAAGTAGCCCTGGATCGTCTCCACCCGCTCACGGGTCTCGATCGTCCGGAAGGTGTCCATCATCCGCCCGCCCGCGGGCGCCCGCTGGAACATCTGGAATGCGACCGGGGCGGCGACCAGCGCGACCCCGACCACCACGAGGCCCCATCGAACCCCGGCCCACCAGGGCCGACGGACGGCCGCTGCCGCCGCGAGCAGCAGCACGAGGGCGCCGGGGACGATGAAGAACCAGGGGAAGAGCGTGAAGCTCGGGAGCGCCGCGATGGCGCGGTAGTTGCCGAGGTTGCCCTCGATCGTGTCCATGAGGCCGGCCATGTCCGAGCGGATCGGAGCCCATTCGCCCCGGAAGGCGGCGAAGTCGGGGAAGCGGGCGGCGAACCACCTCGGGTCGTCCGTGCCGGCTGCGGCCGAGAGGTGAGCGGCGACGCTGCTGGAGCCCTCCCTCACCGCGTCGTCGATGTCCTGGATGTGGCCCTGGAACCCGTCCAGCCGGGCCTGGGTCATGTAGGGCCGGAACTCCGAGAGCATCTCCGCGCCCTTGGGGGCGCGCCCGAACATCTGGAGCGCGATCGGCGCCAGCACGAGCGCGGCGCCCACGGCCGCCAGCGCGACGATCGGCCAGCGCCGGGGACGGGCCGGGCCGCTCGCCGGCGCGGCGCCGCGTGCGCCAGCGCGCGCCCGATCCCCCCACAGGTCGTTGCATCGCTCGCAGACCTCCTGCGGGATCACGCCCATGCGCATCAGCAGGGCGAAGACCTTGCAGCCGAGGCAGAGGGCGAAGACGGCTTCGAGCGACGCCGCAGCCACGAGCATGACGAGGATGACGTCGGCCGCCGTCTCCAGGCCGAACCCCAGCGCGAGCACCGCCGCGAGCGTCGACATGACCGCGCCCATCGCCTGGGCGAAGCGCTTCGGCGGCCCCGGCACCGGCCGCGGCGGAACGTTCAGCCGCGGCGTGATGACGCGGGTCACGATCTGCCCCAGCGGGCTGAGCGTCGGGCCGGTCAGCACCCGGGCGAGGAACCCGTATGCGATCACGACGGTGATCCAGTGCTGATCGAGCGCGACCGTGACGAGGGCCATCAGCGCGGCGCCGCCCGCCACCAGTCGCGCCGACACCTCGTTCACCGGATCCGGGAACGAGAAGAGGCGAGCCGCCATGCTGCCTCCCGCGACCGGCGCGCTGCTATCGGGCAATGCTCCCACTGCTCGCTCCTCCGCTCCTCGGACCAACGCTCGGCACCGTCCACTCGCCAGCGCAGCCGCCATCGGGCCGCGTCGCAGCCGACCCGGCGCCGTTCGGTGACGACGGTGGCCGCGCGGGCCCGCGACCGCCCGTTGACGAATAACGGACCTTAATGCCCGTTATTCGATCGGACTTATAGAGTTTCGCTCGCCGCCGTGTCAAGGCACGGGCTGTTGGAATGGGCGCGGCCGAACGGCGGCCTGCGCCAACCGGGCATCGGCGACGATTGGCCGTGAGCGGGCATGACCAGTGGATCCGCCAGCACCGCCAGGAGGCCGCCTTGACCGACCCCGTCGACGTCCCCGCGCCCCCCGAGCCGGCCAGCCGCGCCCCGGTGCCGCTGCGCCGCCTCCTGGTGTGGGACGCCCCGAACATCGACGTCGCTCTCGGGATCATCCTCGGCGGGCGCGCCCCGAAGCCGTACGAGCGGCCGCGCTTCGACCAGCTCGGGCGCTGGCTGGTCGAGCGCAGCGGTCCCGACGAGGTTCCCGAGGCCTGCGTCTTCGCCAACGTCCCCCAGGGGCGTGCGGACCAGATCAAGGGCTGGGTCGAGTTCCTCCGGAACATCGGCTTCGCGGTCTTCGCCAAGCCGAAGATCGAGGAGGACGACGACATCGACCAGGACCTGCTGGCGCACATCCTGCGCCGGGAGGCGGAGGGGCCGCTGGCAGAGGTGATCCTGGCCTCGGCCGATCAGTTCCGCGACTTCGACGACGACCTGCTGGAGCTCTCCCGCCGGCTGCCGGTCACGGTTCTCGGACTCCGCGAGTTCAACGGCCTCGCCATGCGCACCGAGGGCATCGGCTTCATCGACCTCGAGGACATCCCGGCGCTGTTCGACCAGCCCCTGGCCCGTGAGCTGCCGCTCGAGATGCTGCCCGCCGAGGGCGCCTGGCTTCCGCCGCGCCGCGACCTGCGCGAGCTCTACGCCGGCGAGGGCTGACCCGAGCTTTGGCTTACGGCTCCGTTCGGTAGCCCGCGAGCCGATCCTAGAGTGATGGACCATCTCCGCCCCCGTCGAGTCGCCCGCGCCCTCCTGACCCCCGCCGGGGCGCTGTGGGCGACGGCCCTGGCCGTCCTCGCCGCCTATGCCGTCCTCCTCGCCGCGACCGACGCGGGCGCGGGACCGCCCGGGGACGTCCTCTACCACGGGCTGCTGCTGGGCTCGACCGCGGCGTGCCTGGCGCGCGGGATCGCGCGACGAGCGGACCGGCTGGCGTGGCTGCTGATGGGCATCGGTCTCGCAGCCTGGTCCGCCGGCGACCTCTACTACACCTACCGGGTCGCGGACCAGATCACGCCGTCCGCGGCGACGCCGGCCGACGTCCTCTACTGGATCTTCTACGGCCTCGCAGCGGTCGCGCTCTGCCTGCTCCTGCGGGCTCGCGTGTCCGCGCCGTCGCTCGGCCGCCGCCTCGAGGCCGCCGTGGTCGGGCTCGCCGTCGCGGCCCTGAGCTCGGCCGTGCTGATCCAGACGGTGCTCTCGCAGACCGGGATGAGCCTCGCCCAGGAGTCCGTCGCCCTCTCCTACCCGCTCGCCGACGCGGCGCTGCTGGCGATGGCGGCCGCGGGGCTCGCGCTGACCGGGTGGCGGCCGGACCGCACCCTGGCCCTGATCGGCGCCGGCTTCGGGGTCCAGGCGGTCGCCGACGGCCTGTACCTGCTCGAGCTGGCCCACGGCAGCTACGCCATCAGCCTCTCCAACGTCATGTGGCCGATCGCGGCGCTGCTCATCGCCCGGGCGGCGTTCGCCCGACCACCGCGGCAGGCCGGCGCCCCGGCGGGCGCCCCGCCGCGCTGGCTGCTGCTGCCGCCCAGCGTCGTCGGGCTCGGCGTGGTCCTGCTCCTGGTCTACGACCACTTCCACCCCGTCAACGCCGTCGCGCTCTGGCTCGCCTTCGGCGCGATGCTGGCGCTGGTGGGGCGGCTCGTCCTCGCCGGCTGGGAGAACATCGTCGCCAGGAGGGCGCTGGAGCGGCTGACGGCGCTGCAGGGAGGGCTGCACCGGGCGGCGACCGCCATGGTCGCCGCCGGCCCGTCGTCGGAGGTGTTCGCCGGGGTGGCCCGCGAGCTGGGCAGCCTGGTCTGCGCCAGCCGGGCGCTCGTCGCCCGTCACGGGGGGGACGGGGCGATGGTGGTCGGGCGCTGGACCGGCGACAGTGAGGTCGGGGCCGATCCCGCGTCCGACGAGATCCTTGCGGCGCTCGCCGCGACCGGCGCGGCCGCCCCGGGCGGCGTCCTCATCGCGCCGGTGGCGGTCGCCGGCAGCAACTGGGGGGCGCTGATCCTCGTGCCGGGAACGGACGGCCTCGCGGAGGACTCCGAGACGGTGGCGGCGCGGTTCGCGGAGCTGCTGGCGCTGGCCGTGCGGGACGAGGAGAGCCGCGGCGCCCTGCGGATCAGCGAGCGGCGGTTCCGGACGCTCGCCACCAACGCGCCGGTCGGCATCTTCGAGACCGATCGCGACGGGGGGACGGTCTTCGTCAACGAGCGCTGGGCGGCGTTGAGCGGCCTGTCCACCGCCGAGACCGCCGGAGTGGGCTGGGCCCGCGCCCTCCATCCGGACGACCGCGACCGCGTGCTCGGCGCGTGGCGGAATGCCGGGGAGGCGGGGCACGACTTCGGCGCCGAGTTCCGCCTGGCCTCCCCCCACGGCGTCGTCAGCTGGGTCTCCGCACAGGCCGTCCCCCTGCCCTTCCAGGAGGGCGCGAGCCTTGGATACATCGGCACGGTGACCGACATCACCGCGCGCAAGGGCGCCGAGGAGGCGGTGCGGCGCCAGGCCCACATCACGCGTGCCGTGATCGACGCCGTGCCGGTCGGCATCCGTCTCCTCGACCCCTCGGACCGGGTGATCCTCCGGAACGCGGCCATGGATCGCCTCGACGCCGAGCGCGACCTCCCCTCGGGCCGGTCCGTCGTCGAGCCCGCGATCGAGGCCGCGAACGAGGTGACCGACCCTGTCGGCTATCGCGCCGACCTGGAGGCGATCAGGGACGACCACGAGCGGGAGGCCCTCGACCGATACGAGGTCGCGGCCAGCGGACGCTCGTTCGAGCGCTACACGGCGCCCGTGCGCGACGGCGACGGCGCCCCGTTAGGGCGGCTGTTCGTGCTGCGCGAGGTCACCGCCGAGGACCGTGCCAGCCGCGCGACGGACGAGTTCGTGGCGCTGGCCTCGCACGAGCTGCGGACGCCGCTCACGTCCATCCTCGGCTACCTGGAGATCGTCATGGACGAGGAGGTGGGCCCGATCTGCCCCGACCAGCGCCGCTTCCTCGGCATCATCGAGCGCAACGCCCACCGGCTCCTGCGCCTGGTCGGCGACCTCCTGGTGATCGCGCGCGGCGACGCGGGGCGGCTGGGGATGGAGATCGCCGAGGTCGATCTCGGCGACCTGGCGTACGAGAGCGTCGTGAGCGCCCGTCCCATCGCCGAGGTGCAGGGCATCGACCTGGCCATCGAGACCGAGTCGCTCCCTGTGCTGGGCGACCGCTCCCGGCTGGGGGCGGTGCTCGACAACCTGGTCTCGAACGCCCTCAAGTTCACGCCGCCGGGGGGCCGCGTCACGGTGCGGGCGTACGCCGGCGGCGGGGGGGCCGTCGTCGAGGTCCGCGACACCGGGATGGGGATCCCCGCCGACGAGCAGGACCGGCTCTTCCAGCGCTTCTACCGCACCCCCGCGGCAGAGGCGGCCGCGATCCCCGGAACCGGCCTGGGGCTGGCGATCAGCAGGATGACCGTCGACGCCCACGGCGGCAGCATCGGCATGCGGAGCGAGGAGGGAAGAGGCTCGACCTTCCTCGTTTGGCTGCCGCTCGCGATCGACGCGGGCGGGGGCGGGCGCGAGGAGCGCCCGCTCGTGCCGACGGGCGCTCGGGGGGCGGGGCAGCCGGGCGGCGATTGATCGCAGCGCCCGGGCGCGCGAGCATGTCGCTCGTGGACGAGGCCGTCGAGCGCGCGCTGGAGGACCCCGTCGCCGCCCTGCTGGGCGGCCGCTCGCCCGACGAGTTCCTGGGTGCGAGCGCGAGGGTCGGGGACGCCACCCCCCGCGAGGCCGCCCGCGAGCGGGTCCGCGAGTGGGCCGCGGAGGCCGGCCTGGCCGCCGATCCCGAGGAGCTCGACGAGCTCGCAGAGGCCCTGGCGGAGGCCCTCGTCGACGGCGGGGAGGCCCTGGCCTTCGGCGTGATGGTGGCCGCGCACCCCTTCGGCGCCGAGACCGTCGGAGCGGCCTGGTGGACCTCGTACGGCCGCGTGCCCGGCACGATGGCGGTGGGCCGGGCGCTTGCCGCATACCTCGGGAGCCTCCCGGGCGCGGGGGAGGCCGACCAGGACGCCCTCGGCGCCGCCGAGCTGGGGGTCGCCGGCCGCTGGCCCTGGGTCGTGGGCGTGGCCCCGGATGCCTGCACGCTGCGCGGCGCCGACGGCGAGGGCTGGGCGCTCGAGCGCCGCGGAGGCCGTCTGACGCTGCGCCCGCTGGACTGATCGGCCGGAGCGCGCGCAGGGCCGACGCCTCGCGCGTCACCAGCTGGGGCTCCAGGGCGTTCCGTTCGTCATCCCATCGTGGCGGGCCACGATGGCCACGAGACCGTCACGGTCAATTGACCGTCACGTCCTGCTCGGCCAATCCGGCCACGGGCCATTCTGGCGTGCCATCGCCAATGATCGGCACGCGACGGCGCTGGTCCCTCGGATGGAACGCCGGCGCCCACGAGCCGCCGGCGCCGGCCCCGCGGGCCGCGCCCGGGCCGCGGGCTGGCGAGTCCCGGGTCGGCCCCAAGGCGCCGGGCCACCACGAATGCGACGAGAGCACGTCGCCGAGCTCGCGGGCGACGCGCTCGGCGAGCAGCTCGTCGGGCGCCGGCAGGCCGTCGGGAGGTCATGGAAGAGGCCCTGGCCGCACCGCTCGTCCCGCTTGCGCCGCTCCCAGAGATCCACCACGCCGGAGCCGTCGGCGGCGGACCGCCTCGCCGGAGACGGGGGTCCCTCCTCCCCCCGGGGGGTAGGCCCTCAGTGGATCTCCTGGAGGACGTCGTCCATCGCGTCGCGGTCGCCCAGCAGGTGGAACGCGAGCCGGCGCAGGTGCTGCGTCGTGGCGGCCGACCATCGCGGCGAAGGCGTCGTCGTCGCCCCGCCGGGCGCGCTCAACCAGGCGAACCTCCGGCTCGCTCCCCGTCTCGGCGGTCATCGACTGCACATCCCCTTGAACGGAGCCGCCGCCCCGATCCTTCGCTCGGCCGCCCGGTCCCGGATTTCCATCGGCGGGTAGGGTGATGCTGGGCGAGCCGGGAGGCAACGATGGAGAGCAGCTGGGAGGTCGGCGTTGATGTCTCAGCGCCGCCAGAGCGGGCGTGGGCGCTGGTCGGTGACCCGACCTCGGTGCCACGCTGGTATCCGCAGTACGTTCGATGCGAGGTCGACGGTGACGTTCGTCGGGCCTGGAACGTCGACGGCGCCGAGCTGGTGGAGCGCCTGCTGGAGCGTGACGAGGCACGCCGCTACTACAGCTACGAGGTCGTGTCCGGGCTGCCCCTGCGGTCCTATCTGGCAAGCTTCGAGGTCGTCGGCGAGGGTTCCGGATGCCGCATCGTCTGGCGGGTCTCCGGGGAGCACCAGGACCCCGACGTGGACCTGCAACAACGCCTCTCCGGCCGGCAGGCCGAGGCGCTCGTGCGGATGAAGGACCTGATCGAGGCGGGCGGGTGACGCGCTACCGCTCCGGGCGGCTCGCGGCAACCTCCGCCGACGACGCCACCCGCGCGCCCGCCTCGCGCACCTCGGCCAGCGCGCGCGTCGTGTCGCCGGCGCGCACGTCGATCCCGCGAACGGCGTCCTCGATCACCGTCACCTCGAGCCCGAGCGCCAGCGCGTCCAGGGCCGAGGCGCGCACGCAGTAGTCGGTGGCGAGGCCGCCGATCCACACCCGGTCGACGCCCCGCTCGCGCAGGATCGCTGCGAGCGGCGAGTCCTGGAACGCCGAGTAGCCCTGGCTCAGGGGATCCCGCCCCTTGTCGATCACGACGTGCAGCCGTCTGCGGTCGAGACCGGGGTGCAGCTCGGCGCCCTCGGTGCCCTGCACGCAGTGCGGCGGCCAGATGCC
>JAWVEW010000198.1:0-4481 GCA_033856495.1 Miltoncostaeaceae bacterium
GCCCGAGATGGCGCTGGACCCGGAGGGGCCGATCCTCGTGGAGCGGGCGGAGGACGCCGAGCCCGTCCTGCGGGCGGCGTCGGGCGAGCCGGTGCTGCCACTCCGCTGGCCCCTGTCACGCAACGGGCGGGTGCAGACGGCGAGCCTGGTCATCGCCGCGCGCGGCGAGGTGGCGAGCCGGGCGCGCGCGTGCGGCGTGCCGTTCCTGCTGGACGCCTCGGAGCCCGCTCAGGCGGCGCTCCTGCGCGACTGGGACTGCCTGCACCTGGCCTACTGGGACCGGGATTCGCTCACCGAGCGCCTGCAGTGGCTGCTCGATCGCCGCGAGGCCATGACCCGCTGGAGCCCGGCCGCCGCCGAGATCGCCCGCGAGCGCGTCGACCGCAGCCTCTGGCTCGCCGCGCTGCACGAGGAGGAGCGCCGCCTCCAGGCGAGCCACCTCGAGAACGTCGAGGTCGCGCGGCGGGCCGAGCACGAGGCGCAGCAGCACCTCCAGCGCCACATCGCCGCGCTCGAGGAGGCGCGCGAGGCGGCCGAGGCAGGCCGGCTCGCGGCCGAGAGCCGCGCGGAGGAGCTCGGGTCCAGGGTCAGCGAGCTCACGGAGGACCTCCGGGCGATCGAGGCCACCGGGGCGCTGCACGTCGCCCGCCTGCTCCACCGGGGCGTGCGCCTGCTCCGGCGGACCAGGGTCGCGAACGGGCGGCTGTCGGCGACCGAGGCCGACGGCGGGTGGGCCGGAGCGCCGTCCCGGGACAACGGCCCCGACCCCGTGACCGGGCCGCAGGCCGTGCCGGGACAGGAGGCGGGAATCGCGACGTCCCGCGCCCAGCCGATCGCCCGCGACGATCGGGACGGCCGGCCGGCGCCGCTGCCCCCCGTCGACCTGCTGGCTGCGAACCACGCGGACGCGGCGAGCCGATGGAGCGTGGAGGGGCTCGTCTGCACGGTCTGGAGCGCGGCCTCGGGGCCGGCCTCGCCGCTGCCGGGCTCGGCGCCGTACCTGGCCGTTCTGGACCCGGACGACGAGCCGATCCCCTCCGGCCTCGCCGCCGCGCTGCGGCGCGCCGAGGCCGTGGGCCTCGACGTCACCCTCACGGGCGAGGCGGGCGATGGCTTCGAGCCCTTCCCGAAGGGGCCCTGGTCGCTCTCGCAGGCCCGCGCCTGGTGCCTCGCCACGGGCCTCACGGTGGTGCGGCGCGACTTCGTCGAGCGACTCGGGGGCTTCCGCGCCGAGGCCGGCTGGGACGCCGTCCACGACCTCCTGCTGCGATGCCCCGACGCCGCGCGGATCGGGCTGAGCGGCGCTCCCGGCTGCGCACGCCCGGGGCCGATGGGGCCGGAGCGCGCGCGCCAGTCGGCCGCGTCGGTGCTGCAGCGGGACCTCGACCGGCGCGGCGTCCCCGGCCGGCTCGAGCCGGTCCCGGGCCTGCCGGGGGCGTTCAGGGCGCGCAAGCGCTGGACCAGCAGTCCCCGCGTGTCCATCGTGGTCCCGACCCGCGACCAGCCGGAGCTGCTGGAGCGGCTGCTGGAGGGCGTGGCGGAGACGCGCTGGCGTCCGCTGGAGGTGGTGCTGGTGGACAACCGGACCGCCGAGCCTCGGGCGCGCTCGCTGCTGGAGCGCTCGGGCCACCGGGTGGTGCGCGCGGACATCGACTTCAACTTCTCGCGGCTGGTCAACCGCGGCGCGGCGGCCGCGACGGGCGACGTGCTGATCTTCCTCAACAACGACGTCGAGGTGACCGACGCGGGCTGGGTCGAGGCCCTGGTGGACATCGCGATGGAGCCCGACGTTGGACCGGTGGGCGCCCTCCTGCGCTATCCCGACGGCCGCATCCAACATTGCGGCATCGGAATCGCGGACGGCGTGCCGGTGCACGTGCTCCGACAGCAGGAGCCGGACGAGGCGCCGGCGAGCCTGGTGCGCGTGCCCCAGGACCGGACCGCGGTGACCGCAGCCTGCATGGCGATCCGGGCGCAGACCTTCTGGGACCTCGACGGGATGGAGTCCCTGCTGCCGCAGAACTACAACGACGTGGACCTCTGCCTGCGCGCCGGCGCGGGGGGGTTCCGGACCGTCTACACGCCCTTCGCGGAGCTGGTCCACCGCGAGTCGGCGACCAGGCGCGACGTTCCGTTGCCGGACATCGCCGCCGACTGGCTGCTCTTCCGCACGCGCTGGGTGCACGTGCTGTCGCGGCCGGACCCGCTCTGGCCGGAGGGCTTCTCACCGATCGACGGCAGGCCGATCGCCGGCAACGGGGGCGCGCGTTCGGCGGATCTCGTTGCCGGGGCCCCTGGCCCGGCGGCCTGAAGGGCGTCCGCCGAGCGCCCTGACTGGAGGGACCGGCGCCGGCGAGCATTGGGCCGCGGTGGCGCCGTAGGCTCGCCCCTATCGGGCTCGGAGGGGCGAGAGTAGGCGCCCGTACGGCGAAAGCCACGCGTGCGCGTGGCTTTCATCGACGGAAGCGATGACGAGCGCGTTCGCCGATATGGTCCGCCACTTCCAACTGCCGGCGCGCGACCCCACGCAGCCGCGTCCGGAGGTGGCCCATCCGCCGCGCTGGCGGGCCGCGGCGGATCGGATACGGGGTGAAGCCCGGAGGCGCCGGCGCGGGCGGCGGCTGGCCTACCTCGACAGCATGTTTCCCTGGGAGCGCAGCGGCTTTCGGTACCACGAGGCCGAGGTCATCCTACAAATGCTGCCCGACACGCTGTTCTTCTCGCTCTGGGAGCTCACCGACCCCTTTCCCGCCCCCGTGCACCCACTTGCCGAGTTCCTCCGGATCGCGCCGGCGGCGGGGGTCACCGACGCGCCTATGCGGTGTTCCAGCTCTTACTCGAAGGGCTCTGCGGCCTGCGTCCCAGCGGGGGGGCGCCCCCCCACGATGGAGGGTCCGAATCTCTGGGGAGGCCTGCGGGCGGCACGGATCAGGCTCCACGGCGGTATCTATCCTGGCGGGGGGTTCGTCCCCTCCCCTGAGGAGCTCGCGCGCACGGGGCTCTTGGCCTCCCGCCTCCACACCACCTTCTCTTACGTGCCCGAGGTGTTGAGCGAGGTTCCCGGGGTGACGCCCGTCGACCAGGCGTTCACGAAGACCCACTTCTACGTGCCGACGTCCGAGCGCTGGGAACGGCACGGGCCGCTCGTGTGCCTGTTCGCCGCCGACGCGCCGCCGCGCAAGGGGGTCGATGTCGCGCTCGCCGCGTTCCGGGGCCTCGACGAGGGTCGGTTCCATCTGCACGTCGTGGGTCCCCACGAGCACCGCCGGACGAGCTTCCCCCCGGGCGGGCGACGTTCCGCGGCTGGCTCTCTCCCACCGAGCTGCGCGACCTGCATCGCCGGGTCCACGTTTTCCTCTCCCCCGTAACGAAGGAGGCGCCGGGCCCCGCGGGAAGCTGTCAGGGCGTGGTGGACGGGTTCCCAAACACAGGCCGCGGCCGACGCGATGAGCAGCGGGTGCCTGCTGGTCGCGGCGAATCCGGCCGCTGACCAACGAGTGCTCGCCCCCGGGGTCCACCACGTCGAATGCGGCCCCGACGTCGCCCTGCTACGCGCGGCGCTGTCCGAGATCGCCACGGACCTCGACCGGGCACGGCGCATCGCACGCGCGGGCTGCGATCAGGTGCGCGCGCGTATGGCGGTGCGGTCGGGGGTCGCCGCCAAGCTGGCGCACATGGGCTTCCCGATCGGCGAGGCGACCCGCACGGACGCGTAGCGGCTCATCCTCGCCACCGAGGACGGAGTCCCCATTCAGAAGGACCTCCTATCGGTCGAACGAGCCCCGAGTGGCGAGGCGCTCGCGCCACCAGCCGATCGAGCGCGCGTCCGCCTCCACGTGGTAGGTGCCGACGATCCGGTCGACGAAGTCGAAGCGCACCCCGGCCTCGAGCATGCGACGGGCAACGTTCCAGTCCGCCGGCTCGCCAACGAGGTGCGCGTTGGCGTCATAGAGGAAGTCGATCAGTCCGCCATGGTAGATCGCGGCCTGGAAGCCGAAGTCCCCCTGACTGGGCGGCCAACGCCCGAAGTAGGTCTCGCCCTCGCCCGCGACGACCGCCCGGAACGCGCCGTAGACGACCTCGGCCCTCGTTCGCTGTCCTGCCTCCAGAAGCACCGCGAGGTGGTCGTCAGTCCACTCGTCGTCCTGGTCGATTGGCGCAATCCAGCTGCCGCGACCCATCGAGACCGCCTCGTTGAAGGGATGGACCCCGGCCACATGCCAGCGCATGACCCCATCCTCCGGATATGGCCCGTTGCGCGGGCGTTCCACGCAGCGAACGCGCGTGTCGCCCAGCTCGACGATGCGCGCGACCGTGGTGGGCTCGGGCCCGTCGCAGACGATGATCGCCTCCCAGTTCGCGTACGACTGGGCGCGAACGCTGCTCAGAGCCCGCTCGAAGAGGATGTCGCCGCCCCGGTGGGCGCCGATCCGGACGCTGACCAAGGGATGCTCGGCGTACGGCTCGGCCCACGCCGCGGT
>JAWVEW010000199.1:0-5789 GCA_033856495.1 Miltoncostaeaceae bacterium
AGCTGACGCCGGATGGCCGCGATGTTCCGCTGGGTCACCAGCGCCGGCGGCTCGCCGGTGCGGATCGCGGCGTTCTCGGCCGGCAGGCCGAACGCGTCGTAGCCCATCGGATGGAAGACCTGCGCCCCGGAGCGGCGCCGGAAGTGGGCCACGACGTCGCCCATCGAGTAATTCTTGACGTGGCCCATGTGGATCTCGCCCGACGGGTAGGGCAACATCTCGAGGACGTAGGCCTTGGGGCGGTCGGGCGTCTCGGGGCGCTCGCCGTCGCGGGAGACCGGCTCCGCGCGAAAGGCACCTTCGGTCTCCCAGATCTGCTGCCACTTTGCCTCGACGGCCCCAGGCTCGTACCGTTCGGGGATCGTGCGCGAGGCCCTGGACATAGGCGGCGGAGTATATCGACGCCCGATTTGGCGCCTGCCGTGGCGACGCTGAAGCGCCCGCCCGCGATCCGGGCGGCCGACACGGCGCGCGACTTCTCCGGCATCGTGGCGCTCTACCGGGAGCTCGGCTGGAGCCACGCGGCCGATCCGTCGCGCCTGCGCATCGCGGTGGAGCGCTCGGCCTTCTCGATCGTGGCGGTCGACGAGGACGACGCCGTGATCGGGTTCGCCCGCGCCCTCTCCGACGACGCCTTCGCCGTGTACATCGCCGACGTGCTGGTGCGGCCCAGCCGCCAGCGCCAGGGCATCGGGCGGGCGCTGGTGGAGACGATCCTGGACCGCTACCCGCTGGAGCGCTACCACCACCAGGTGCTGGTCGCCGAGCGCGCCGCCGAGGGCTTCTACCGCCGCCTGGGCCTGGTGCCGGTGAGCGCCTACGGGCTGACCGGGTTCATCCGGGCGCGCCGGCGCTGAGTTGTGGCTCGCCGACCCGCCGCGCTGGTCCTCCTTCTCCTCCTGTTCGTGTCCGGCAGCGGCGCATCCGCAGGGCGCGACACGCGGCAGGTCCCCCGGCCGCCCGCGGACGCATCGCCGCAGCGAGTGGTCGCGGCCTACGTCGCCGCCCTCGACGCACACGATCTCCGGACGGCCAGGGCACTGATGACGCCGCGGTTCCGGGAGGACGTGGGGCGCCAGGTGGACAGCTGGTTCAGCAACGTGGTCACCATGCGGCGCCTTCGGATCGGTCGTCCGTTGCGGGACCGGCACCTCGCCAGCGCGCGGCGCCATCGCTTCGTCCTGTACCTGGGGGTGGAGTTCGATCTGCAGCAGGGACGCGAGCTGTCGATGCGGAACGGCCCCGCCGTGTGGGGCTACGTCCTCGTGCGCGACCGCCCGGGTGCACGTTGGCTCGTCGACGAGGACGGCGTCTTCTGACCAGGGGGGCCGGCGCGTCATGGTAAGAGCGCGGTAGGAACCGGCGATCACGGCTGGCCCGTGCGCGACAATGAGCCGATGCGGATTCTCGTGGTCGACGACGATCGCTCCCTTCGCGACGCCCTGCGCCGGGCGCTCGCCATCGCCGGCTACGACGTGCAGACCGCCGAGGGCGGCCAGCACGGCCTGACCCAGGTCGCCGCCGGCGCGCCGGACGCCGTCGTCCTCGACATCGGCCTCCCCGACATCGACGGCCTCGAGGTGTGCAGGCGCCTGCGCCGGGCCGGCAACCGGGTGCCGATCCTGATGCTGACCGCCCGCGACGCCGTGTCGGACCGCATCTCGGGGCTCGACGCCGGCGCCGACGACTACCTGGTCAAGCCGTTCGACGTCGGCGAGCTGAAGGCGCGGCTGCGCGCCCTGCTGCGCCGGTCCGGCGGCGCGGACGACCTCGACGGCCTGGTCTTCGAGGAGCTGCGGCTGGACGGCGCCCGGCACGGCGTGAGCGTGGGCGAGGCCTTCGTGGAGCTCACCCGCACCGAGTACCAGCTGCTGGAGCTGCTCATGCGCAACCCGAAGCGGGTCCTGCCGCACGAGCTGATCTACGACCGCGTCTGGGGCTACGACTTCGGCCCCGCCTCGAACGCGCTGCGCGTGTACGTCGGCTACCTCCGGCGCAAGCTGGACGAGGCCGGGGCGCGGCCGCTGATCCACACCATGCGCGGTGTGGGCTACGTGCTGCGCGAGCCGTGAGCCTGCGGCTGCGCATCGCCGCGGTGGCGGGGTTGGCCGTCGCGGTCACGGTGATCGCGGTGACGGCCATCGTCTACTTCGCGACCCGCTCGGAGCTGCGCGGAGAGGTCGACCGCTCGCTGCAGGCGACCGCCGCGGGGCTGGTGCGCCAGCCGCCGCAGGGCGAGGGCAGGGGCCGCGACAGGGGCCCGGGCGGGCGGCCCCCCGAACGTCCGCCCCGCGACGTGCCGCACGCGCCGCCCGCCGCCTTCGGCGGCGCGGCCGGGTTCGTGCAGCGGGTCGCCCCCGACGGGGCCGTCTTCCGCCCGCCGGGCGAGTCCTCGTCCATCCCCGTCGATCCTGGCGCCCGGGCGGTCGCCAGCAGCGGATCGGGCCTGCTCTACGCCGACGTCACCGTCCAGGGGCACCACCTGCGCGTGCTCACGATGGGCGCGGGATCCCGGGGAGCGATCCAGGTCGCCCGGCCGCTCGACGAGGTGGACCGCGAGCTCGACCGCGTGCTCCTGATCCTGATCGTCGTGGGGTCGGGCGGCATCGCGCTGGCGGCGGCGCTGGGAGCGGTGGTCGCCCGCACGGCGCTCGGGCCGATCGGGCGCTTCACGCGCCGCACGGAGGCGCTCAGCAAGCGCCTCGACCTGTCCCAGCGAATGGAGGTCGCGGGGGGCGACGAGCTCGGGCGCCTCGCACGCAGCTTCAACGCCACCCTGGAGGCCCTCGAGCACTCGCTCGAGTCCCAGCGCCAGCTCGTCGCCGACGCGAGCCACGAGCTGCGGACCCCGATCTCCAGCCTCCGGGCCAACATCCAGACCCTCGAGCACGCCGGGCAGCTGTCCGAGGTGGACCGGGAGGCGCTGAGGGCGGACATCATCGAGGAGCTCGACGAGCTCACCGCGCTGGTCGGGGACGTGGTTGAGCTGGCCCGCGGCGCCGCGCCCGACGAGGCGCTGGACGACGTGCGCCTGGACCACCTGGTGACCGCGCTGGTCGAGCGCGCGCGGCGCCGGGTGGGGGAGCGGGCGGACCTGCGGCTGCGGGTGGAGCCGACGCTGGTGCGGGGGGAGCCGGAGCGGATCGCCCGCGCCGTCTCCAATCTCCTCGACAACGCCCTCAAGTGGAGCCCTCCGGGCGGGTTGGTCGAGGTCGATCTGGCCGACGCGACGCTGACGGTCCGCGATCACGGGCCGGGCTTCGACGCGGCGGAGCTACCGCGGGTCTTCGAGCGCTTCTTCCGCAGCAGCGAGGCGCGCGGCCGGCCGGGATCGGGCCTGGGGCTCGCGATCGTGCGACAGGCGGCCGAGGCGCACGGGGGATCCGCCGAGGCGGCGAACGCCCCCGACGGGGGGGCGTCGCTGCTCGTGCGCTTCGGCCCTGCGCTGGCCCCTCCCGAGGCGGCGCCGGAGCCGGCCGACGAGCCGAGCCCCGACCCGGTCGTTTCCTAGCTCGAAGCTCTACGCGCGAAGCGGCCGGCGGCCGGGGCGGCGCCCGGCGATCAGCGCGAGCACGAGGCTTCCCAGCACGACCGCGGCGATAGACGCCGAGGACGACGTTGCTCCAGCGGTCCGCCTCGTGCACGGCGTCGAGGCGGCGGGACTGGAGCGTGGCCATGAGGCGCGCGTGCTCTCGCGTGAACGGCGTCAGCGCACCCTGGACCGCTTTCAGCGCGCGGACCGTCTGGCCCACGCCTGCGAGCTGGAACGCCCGGACGACCCGACGCCGCCAGTCGCTCGCCAGCCCGTCCAATCGGCGCAGCTGGGCCTGGACCGAGGGAGCGTCCTGGCTCGCCCCGATGGTCCGCTCGACGCCCGTGCTGAACGCGCGGACGGATTGCTCGTAGGCCGGGATTCGGAACGGGTCGAGCGTTGTGAGGTAGCCCCGCACAGCGCTCTCCGCGCTCACGATGTCGGTGAGGAGACGGCTCGCCGGCTCGATCCGCGCGACCTCGGTGACCGCCGCGCGGTGGTAGCCGCCGTTTGCGATCTGCTGGCCCACCGCGAGGAGGGCCACCAGGGCGCCGGCCAGCAGGACGCCGGCGATCACGGTGCTGCGCCCGCCCTCGGTGATGCGGTCGACCAGCCTGGCGAGACGGGACAAGGGGTGCTCCTTCGACGGCGCGGCCAGCTCGGGGGCGAGGCTCGGTCGTGGGCGGACCAGTCCCCTGCGCCCGCGCTGGCACCACCCTCACGAGCCGCATGAGCCCGTATCCGAGCGCCGCCGGAATCAGGCAGGCGCCGCCGTTGCCGAGGGCCCATCGCCACGCGGAGCTCCACCCGTCGTGTCCGCCAACGCCGGAGATGGCCACGACGCCATCTCACCACCGAGCACGCCGGCGAGCGTGATCGCCCGCCCAGCGCACACGCACGCCGGGTCCCGCCAGCGCGAGCCCGTCAGGACGTCTCCGCGCCGGCCATGAGGCGCTTGCCGGGGTACTGCCTGCCCGGCCGTCAGGGAGCCCGCCGCCCGCCGGCGAGCGGCCGCAGCCCGTCGGCGATGGCGATCATCTGCGCCGCGGTGAGGCTCGTGTCGAGGGTGTTGGAGATCCAGTACCAGGTGCCGCCGGTGCGGAATGCCAGCGTGCGCGGGTTCTTGCCGTCGAAGACGACCTGGTAGCGCCGGCCGAGCCTGGGGCGCTGGACGGTCGTGTTCGCGCCCTCGAGGACCGGCGGGGCGGGCATCGTGGTCTGCTGCACCTGCCAGTAGCGGCCCGCCCGGCTCCCGTCCTGGAACGTGAAGGTCAGGGCCGGCCAGGTGCCCTTGTTCCGCCCGGCGGAGAGACGGTACGCGCGGACGCCCTCCTGCGTGGAGAGCCGGCTGTACTGCGGGCGCACGGTCGGCACCATGACCCGCAGCCCGACGCGGCCGAGGGCAGCCGCGGCCTGGCCCGGCGCCGAGTCGGCCACCATCGTCGGCGGCGCCGGCCGGGCGGCCTGGGTCGGAGGCTTGATGGGCTCGGCCACCGGGAAGCCCTCCCCCACCGCCAGCTCGATCGGCGACGTCTGACCGAGGGGAGCCAGCTGCGCGGTGACGCCGCCGAGCGCGACCGACAGCTGCCGTGCCGCCCGCTGCTGGTCGCTGCGGAAATAGAGCGCCGTGCGCCGCGGGATGCTGAGCGGCGCGTCGCCCTCGGCCACCGCCGGGTAGCCCTTCCGCCTCAGCGCCTCGGCCGTCTGCTCGGCGCCGAGCAGGCCCGCGCCGACGTTGCGCACGACGAGCGGGATCCGGCCCGGGGGGATCCGCCGGCCGCCGCCCAGGACGGTGGAGCCGGACCCCGGCAGCGGCGGCGTCTCGTACGCCGCCACGGAGTTGGCGATCTGGGTGGGGTCCGCGATGACCCAGCTCGGGCCGGCGTCCGCCTCCAGCGTCGTGCGGAAGACCCTGTCCTTCGGCAGCCCCAGGAGCACCCGCACCAGGTCGATGACGGTGCCGAGGTCGTTGACGTCGGTCACCAGGTTCTTCCTGAGGATCCTCATGACCCCCGGCACGTCGCCGATGCCGAGCTGACCGGCGGCGCGCCGCTTGAGCGCCAGCATCACGAGCTGCTGGCGGTCGGCCCTGAAGAAGTCGGTGTCGGTGTGCCGGAAGCGCACGTAGGAGAGCGCGGCGTTTCCGTTCAGCAGCTGGTAGCCGGGATGCAGGTCGATCGGCGCGAAGCTGGACCCCGAGCTGTAATAGCGGTGGTCGACCTGGACGTAGACGCCCCCGAGATGCTGCACGAGCTCG
>JAWVEW010000200.1:0-2804 GCA_033856495.1 Miltoncostaeaceae bacterium
CGCGCGGAGATCGGCGCGCGCCTCGCCGGGACGGCGGAGACCGGGCTGCTCGACGTCGACGCGATGATCGAGGAGGCCCTCCACGCGCTCGGCGTCGCGCACGCCACCGAGATGCTCGGCCGGTTGACCCCCGACGCGTTCCTCGACGGTTATCCCGAGATTCAAATGCTTGTCGTCGGGCCTGTGGGCATGTGGGCGGGCCGAAGGGCCGTCCAAGTCCTGGGGGCAGCCCGGACGGCTGCCCCCAGGACGTCATGCCACAGGCTTCGGCCGGCGCAGCGATCGCGGGGTCGACTCGAAGCACGACGCCGTCGCTGTTGAGCGCGATCCACAATCACCCGTCGGAGCTGGCTGCCCGGCCCCCGGGCCCGACGGACCGGCCGTCCACACCGCTGAGCGGTCGAGCCCCGATCACCGGGGGCTGGAAACGCTCGACCCTCGGGACCTACGCCGTGCGCAAGGGCCCTTCAGAACTGACCGTGCTGATCGGGTCGGCGTGTCGGTGCACGACTCTCCACGTCCCACCCTCGCGCCGGAAGGTGGTGGTGGTTCGGAGGAGCCATGAGGTCACCGGTCCGCCGCCCACGCTGATCTTCCCGTGCTCCACCTCATAGATCGTGGCCAGGTCAGGCGCCAGGTAGGTCGCCATGCGATCGAACCCGGAAGCGTCGCCATCACTGAAGCGCGAAGAGGCGTAATCCAGGGCAGCTGAGGCGTTGTCCCACCCTCGGACAGCGGGCCCAAAAGGATTGGCGAGCACCACGTCAGCTGCATGTGAGAAGAGGGCCTTCATGGGCTCGGGCCTGCCCCCCACGAAAGCGTCGAGCGCCGCGTGGTACTGCTGGACGACCTCCTCCAGATCATTCACCGCTGTAGTGCCTTGCATTTTACCTTCCTCCTGGCATAAGCGTCGATTGGGAGCCGAGAAGGTCACTCGACGGTCTTGAGAGTCACGTAGAGCGCCTGGGCGATCTCGCGGTTCGTGCGGCCCTCGGCGGCGAGGCGCGCCACGCGGAGCTCGCTGGGCGTGGAGCAGCTCCATCTCCACGGTGTATGCGAGGTCACGAGTGACGCATTTTGCCAGGGGCTCGAACGAGGTGAGCTCGCCCGCCTCGTAATTGCCCGCGGCGCCGTCCAACGTCTCGGCAACCCGCGTCCATCCGCGCGCGGGAGGGCCGAAGGGGTTCGCCAGAGTGACGTCGTCCTCATGGGAGTACAGCGCCTTGAAGCCCTCGGCGCTCCCGCCGATGATCTCGCCGAGCGCCGCATGGTGTTGCTCGACGACTTGGTCGAAATCACTGAGCTCAGTCATGCGGTCCCTTCCTAAATCAGCTCGCGGAGCGCGATAGCGAGGCTCAGAGCCAGCATGGTATGGCTGCTCCCGGGGAGCGTCAATGACACGCTGGGACGGGGATTTCCGAGCGGCGCCATGCGACACTCCCGGCATGGACCTGGAGCTCAGCGGCCGCCGCGCACTGCTGATCGGAGCCGGCCGGGGGCTCGGCGGTGCGGCCGCCCTCGCGATGGCGCGCGAGGGGGCCTCCGTGGCGGTGGTGGCGCGCACGCAAGAGACGGTTGCCGAACGAGTGCTGGCGTGCCGGGCGGCGGGAGCGCCCACGGCCGTGGGAGTCGCGGCGGACGCGACCATCGCTGCGGACCTCGCGCGAGCGATCCGCGAATCCGGCGCCGCGCTGGGCGGCCTCGACATCCTGGTCACCCTGGTCGGCGGCAGCCGGCCGGGGGGCACTGAGCTCGAGGACTCCGGGTGGGAGCTCGCGCTCGAGCGGAACCTCTGGCCGGCCATACGCGCGACCCGCCTGGCCCTTCCCCTACTCGAGGCATCCGCCCGCGAGCGCGGGGTCGAGGTGCCAGCGTCCGTCGACTCGCCCGGCAGCCGCCAGCACAGCGTCGTGCTCCACCTGGCGAGCATCTGGGGCCGCGAGGGCGGCGGCCTTATGAGCTACAACGCCGCCAAGGCAGCGCTCATCAGCCTGGCCCATGAGCAGGCGCGCGAGCTGGCGCCGCGCGGCGTGCGCGTGCTCTCGATCGCGCCCGGGAGCGCCCTTCACGCCGGTGGAGCCTGGGAGGGCCGCCTCCGAGGGGACCCGTCCGGGGTGGCGGAGTTCGTCCGGCGGGAAATCCCGTTCGGCCGGTTCGGCACGGCGGAGGAGATCGGTGACGTCATCGCGTTTCTCGCGAGCCCCCGCGCCAGCTGGATCGCCGGCGCCTGCGTCGTGGTCGACGGCGGCCAGTCGCGGGCGTTCTGAGGGCGGATGATCACGAGCGCTGGAGGAATGGCAACCTTGAACCGCGCACGGCCTGCTGCGCATGATCGCAGGGCGCAGCACGCGACGGCCGGCGATGGAGGCTCTGTGAGTCGGGGCATTGTTCGCAATGATCAGGCCCCCGCACCGGCTCACGTCGGCGGCCTGAGCTGACGGCGGTGGAGGAGGTCCGACTGGAACGGCTGGCTGTGGAGGTCCCGGACCTCGATGGCTGAATCGACCGACTCGAATCCGTCCTCGGCCCAGGCTTCCGGCGGGTGTCGGTGCGCCAGGCGACCGGAGTTGGGGATGTGGCAATTCATCCCGCCGGAATCGAGCTTCTTGCAAAGCCCGACGGCGAGGCGCGTCTTCGGAGCTTTCACCTGAGAAGCTCCGACCTGGAGCAGACGTTGAAGCGGGCACGGGCCGCCGGGTCGCGGGAGCTCGACTCGTGGGCGAGGTCGCGGTCATCAAGTCGTACGTCGGGCTGCCGACCGAGGACACGTCGGGCGAGACCTTCAAGTTCGGGTCCATCGTCTA
>JAWVEW010000201.1:0-3737 GCA_033856495.1 Miltoncostaeaceae bacterium
GAAGCGCTCCTCCGCCCGGCGCCAGCCCTCCCGGGCCGCCCGCGCGAGCCCGACGAGCTCCGGGCGCTCGTGGAGGTGGCGGAAGACGCGCCCGGGGCCGGCGGACTGGCCGCCGCCGGGGGAACCCGCGTCGAGCACCAGGACGCCGGCCCCGCGGTCGCGCATCGCGAGCGCCGCCGAGAGGCCGATCACACCCGCGCCCACCACCGCGACGTCCGCCCGCATGGACTCACGATAGAGGCCGGCGCCGTGGCTCCGGAACGACGCGCGCAGGAAGCGACCATGGACGGCGATACGCTCGGGCGGACACCGCGTCCAGGAGCCCGGATGAAGCGCGCCGTCCTCGCCGCAGTCGTCGCCGCGGTCCTCGTCGTCACCGCGGCCGCGCAGGCGAGCGCGGCACCGTACGAACCGCCGCCGTGCAATCCCCCGACCTGGGACGGTCGGCTGCCCGCACATGTCGGGACTCCAGGGGGCGCGCAGGTCTGGATGGATCCCGTCCTCGCGCCCGGCGATCCGTTCGTCGATCAGGCCTCCACGCTCCGCTACGTCGGGCTCTCCGAGCTCGGCACGACGAGCGGGGCGACCGTGACGTTCCAGCTGCCGATCGAGGTCGATGGCGCCACCCTTGCCTTCGCCGGTCACACCTACACGCTCGATGCGAGCGGTCGGACCGCGTCCTGGTCGATCCCGGCGGACACGTCCGGCAGGCAGCCCGCGCTCCTCGGCACGACCATCTCGGGCCATCCGGGGCCGTCCTATGCCGTGAGGCTGCTCGTCCTCCCGCCCGGGGTCCCTCCGCCGTCGGGACCTGTGGTGATTCCCCGGTGCAACCCGCCGCCCCCGCAGGTCTGCGCGAGATACGGCGCTCGTCTCGCGGCGCTCGCTGGGTCGAGATCACGCGCCCGGCTGCAGCGTGGGGCCGTGGGCCGGGCCTGCACGGTCAGGGTGCCGGGCGTGGGCGCCAGCTCGTTCACGACCGCGCTCGCCCGGGTCCGGGCCGCGGGGCTCCTCGTGGCCGTGCCCCGGTTTCCGCGGTTCACGATCGCGCTTCCCGAGCAGGGATGGAACCGGCTCGAGACCTACGTCGTCAGCGGCGAGCAGCCGCCCGTCGGCGCGCGGGTCGTACGCGGGTCGGTCGTGCGGCTCACGATCGCGCCCCCGCGCTTTCGCGGCCCGATCGGCTCCATGGTCGTCCCCGTCGAGCGGCAGCCCGTGGTCCCCGCACCCGACCTCGTCGGCCTCACGTACCGCACCGCGTTCGCCGCCTCCCAGATCGGCCTGTGGGTGAAGCTGGATGGAGTGCCGCCGCTCCCCGCCGCGGCGAGCCGGTGCGGCGAGGACGCCTTCGTGGTCGGGGCGCAGCAGCCGCCCGCGGGGACGCCGATGCCGACGTACGGGTACATCGCCGGCCAGCTCGGAGTTCGCCCGCCGATCAGCACGATCACGCTCACGCTCGCGACCAACTGCGGCACGTCGCCCGCTCGCGTCGGATCTCGACGTCGAGCCCAAGGTCGAGCGCCGGCGCGGAGTGGGTCAGCGCGCCGACGCTGACCGCGTCGACGCCCTGAGCGGCCGCCTCGGCGGCCCGCTCCAGGGTCATCCCCCCCGAGGCCTCGAGCAGTACGCGCCCCGCCGCCAGCGCAACGGCGGCCCTCACCAGCGGCGCGTCCATGTTGTCCAGCAGCACCCAGTCCGCGCCGGCGGCGATCCCCGCCTCGACGCCGGCGAGGTCGTCGGCCTCGACCTCCACGGTCACGCCCGGCAGCTCGCGCCGCGCTGCCGCGACCGCCTCGCCCAGACCGGCGCCGGCCAGCGCCAGGTGGTTGTCCTTCACCAGCACCCGGTCGTGCAGGCCGAGGCGGTGGTTGGTCCCGCCGCCGGCGTGCACCGCCGCCTTCTCGAGCGCCCGCCAGCCGGGCGTGGTCTTGCGGGTGTCGAGCACCGCCGCCGGCCGGCAGGCCTCCACGTAGCGGGCGGTGAGCGTGGCGATGCCCGAGAGCCGGGTGAGGAAGTTGAGCAGGGTGCGCTCGGCGGAGAGCAGCGCCCGCGCCGGCCCCGAGATGCGCGCCACCACCCGCCCGGGCTCCAGCCGCTCGCCGTCGGCGGCCTCGAAGGCCGCCGCCAGCCCCATCTGGCGCGCCACCTCCTCCGCCGCCGCCCGGCCCGCCAGCACGCCGCTCGCGCGGCAGACCACCGCGCCCTCGGCCCGCAGCCCGGCCGGGATCAGCAGCCTGGACGTGATGTCGCCGCGCTCCCCCAGGTCCTCGGCCAGCGCGGCCGCGACCAGCTCGCACAGCGAGAGGGGGCCGCGGCTAGAGCTCAAGCATCCTGTCGAGCGCCAGCCGCCCCCAATGGGCCATCTCGTCGTCCACCGTGATCCGGTTGACGACCTCCCCGGCCGCGAGGCGCTCCAGGCACCAGGTGAGCTTCGCCAGGTCGATCCGGTTCATCGTCACGCAGGGGCAGGCGCGCTCCTCGAGGCAGAAGATGCGCTTGTCCGGATGCCGCAGGGCCAGCCGGTTCACGAGGTTCCAGTCCGTGCCGACGGCGATCGCCGCGCCGGCCGGCTCCTCCGCGCAGCGGCGGATGATGTACTCCGTGCTGCCGTCCTCGTCCGCCGCCTCGACCACCGGGCGCGGGCACTCGGGGTGCACGATCACGCGCAGGCCGGGGTGCTCGGCCCGGGCCTGCTCGATCTGGCGCGCCGTGAAGCGGACGTGGACGTTGCAGAAGCCCTTCCAGAGGATCACCCGCGCGTCGGTCAGCTCGGCCTCGGCCACGCCGCCGAGGTCGGCCCGGCGCGGGTTCCAGACCAGCGGCTCGTCCGCGCGCATCCCCAGCCGGCAGGCGGTGTTGCGGCCGAGGTGCTCGTCGGGGAAGAAGAAGACCGCATCGCCCCGCTCCAGCGCCCACCGGAAGGCCTCCGGGGCGTTGCCCGAGGTGCAGACGGCGCCCCCGTGCTCGCCGACGAAGGCCTTCAGGTCCGCTCCGGAGTTCATGTAGGTGAGCGGGACCACCGTCCGCCCGCCCAGGGCGGCGGTCATCTGCGCCCAGGCGTCCCGGACCGTGAAGATGTCGGCGCACTCGGCGAGGTGGCAGCCGGCGCCGAGGTCCGGCAGCACGACCTGCTGGTGCGGGGCGCGAAGCACGTCGGCGGCCTCGGCCATGAAGTACACGCCGCAGAACACCACCAGCTCGGCGGCCGTGGCGGCCGCGCCGCGACGCGCCAGCAGGAGCGAGTCGCCGGTGATGTCGGCGAACTCCATCACCTCGTCCTTCTGGTAGTGGTGGCCGAGGATGATCGCGCGATCGCCGAGCGCCGCCCGGGCGGCCATCGCGCGCTCGCGAAGCTCCTCGCGCGGGGCCGTCCGGCCGTCGGGCAGGACGCAGCTCGCGGCGGGCTCGTCCAGCAGGGCGGCGCCGGCGCCCGGCGCCGCGAAGCTCCCGCTCACGCCGCCACCCGCGCCGGCGCGCCGCGCGGCACCCGGTGGGCCGCGCCGTGGGGCAGCAGGTGCGGCTCGCCGCCGGCCCAGGCGATGCGCCGGGCCTGGTCCGCGTCCGCGCGCGGGTGGTCGCGCCGGAAGTGGGCGCCCCGGCTCTCGGTGCGCAGCTCCGCCGCCGCCGCCGTGAGGCACGCGACCTCGAGGAGGTTGGCGGTCTCGGGATCGGCGGGACCCGGCAGGGCGCCGAGCCGGCGGCGCAGCGCCGCGAGGCCGTCCCCGTCGCGCTCCACG
>JAWVEW010000202.1:0-9355 GCA_033856495.1 Miltoncostaeaceae bacterium
GCCCGAGATGCGCTGGTCGACGGTGCCGCAGGCCTGCTCCTACGAGGTGCAGCTGAAGGACGGCCCCGCGCTCACCGACACGGATGCCGTGATCGCAACCGCCCAGACCGCGCTCGTGCCCACGGGCTCCCAGGTGACGCACCCTGGCCGGTGGTACTGGCGCGTGCGCGCCGACTACTGCGGCACGATCAGCGGGCAGTGGAGCCCCACGCGCAGCTTCCAGAGCGCCCGTCCCGCCGACTTCGGGCTGAACAGCATGGCCGCCCGCACGCCCTACGGCTCGCGGGTGACCGTCTCCGGCGCGCTCAGCTTCGGCGGCGTCCGCGTCCGCAAGCCGATCCTGGTGCTGGAGCGGCGGGCCTACCCGGAGGCCGACTACCGCTTCTTCGGCACCGTTCGCGCCGACGCCCAGGGCCGCTTCGCCCTGCGCCTCAGCGCGCGCCGCACCGCCGCCTATCGCCTGCGCTGGCCCGCGGCCGCCGGCCACCCCGAGGGTCAGGCCGCGTTCTCCATGCAGGTCCAGCCGCGGCTGAAGCTCAGCCTCTCGGCCCCGCGCGCGGCCCGCCGCAGCGCCGTGGTCGCCTCCGGCTTCGTCTTCCCGGCCCGCCGCGCCCAGCTGCAGGTGCAGACGGCGCAGGGCTGGGAGACGCTGCGCACGCTGCGCGCCGGCGCCCCGCGCTTCAGGGTCGGCATCGGCTCGGGGCTCGAGCCCGGACAGCACCGGGTGCGCCTGCTGGTGCCGGGCGACCAGCGCCTTGCGACCGCCCGCAGCGCCGCCGCCCCACTCATGGTCTACGACCGCTTCGTCATCCGCGGCGGCTCGGGTCGATGAGCATCGACCTCGCAACCGTGCCGCTCTGGTTCTGGAGCCTCTGGGCCGGGCTTGTCGGCCTCGCCGCCGGCTCGTTCTTCACGGTGGCGGCCAGCCGCTGGCCCAAGGGCGAGTCGCTCGTCCGTCCGCGCTCGCACTGCACGGGCTGCCAGCGCACCCTGAACGTCCGGGAGCTGATCCCGGTCCTCTCGTGGGCGCTCCAGCGCGGCCGCTGCCGCGGCTGCGGCTCGCGGATCGGCTGGCGCTACCCGGCGATCGAGCTGGCGAGCGGCATCCTGGCAGCGGGCGCGATCGCCGCCTTCGGACCCAGCTGGCGCGGCGTCGCTGCGGCCCTCCTGGGCCTGGCACTCGTCCCGGTGGTGGTCATCGACCTCGAGCACCGTCTCATCCCGGACGTCGTGGTGCTGCCCGCCGCCGCGCTGGGGCTGGTGGCCGCGGTCCTGGCCGACCCCGGCCGCTGGTGGGTGCCGGCGGTCGCGGCGGGCGCCGGCGCCGGCTTCCTGCTCCTGCTCTGGCTCGTCTACCCCGGAGGTATGGGCCTCGGCGACGTCAAGCTCGCGCTCCTGATGGGCGCGGTGCTCGGCGCCTCCGTCATCCCGGCCCTCGCGCTCGCGTTCGTGGCGGGGTCCGTCCTCGGGATCGTCCTGCTGATCCGCGTCGGGTCGCGCGCTCGCAAGATCGCGGTGCCCTTCGGGCCCTTCCTTGCCGCCGGCGCGCTCGTCGCCCTGTTCTGGGGCCCCTCGATGATCGACTGGTACTCCGGCCGCATCGGCTGACCACCCCGTCCGACCTCTCCACTCGCCCCCCGTCCCAATCTCAGGAGTCCCTCGATGAGTACCGTCGTCGCCCTCGACATCGGCTCCAGCGCCCTCGCCGGCGTGGAGCTCACGACCGGCCATGATCGGCCGTCGCTGGTGAAGGCCGCCATCGAGCCCCTGCGCGAGGGCCTGGTCGTCGACGGCGAGGTGGCGGACCCCGACGGGCTCGCCGCCGAGATCAAGCGCTTCTGGCGCGCCCAGCACTTCAGCGGCCGGCGCGTCCGGCTGGGGGTCGCCAACCAGCGCGTCTCCGTGCGCACGATCGAGATGCCGGCGATCGACGATCCTCAGGAGCGCCGCGCGGCGGTCGAGTTCGAGTCGGCCGAGCACGTGCCGATTCCGGCCGATCAGGCGATCGTCGACTTCGTCCCGGTCGCCCGCTTCGAGACCGAGGGCGGGATGCGCGAGCGGATCGTGCTCGCCGCCGCCCACAGCGACATGATCGGCGCGCTCACGAAGGCCGTCCAGAAGGCCGGGCTCCAGCCGGTCGGCGTGGACCTGGAGGCCTTCGCCCTGCTGCGCGCGCTGCTCCCCCTCGAGGGCCCCGGCCAGGGCGGCTCCGCGCCGCCGGCCTGGGCGATCTGCCACGTCGGCGCCGCGACCACCAACCTGATCGTTGCGGTCGGCCACGAGTGCCAGCTCACCCGACTCGTCGGTTTCGGCGGGACGGACCTTACCCGCGCGGTCTCGGACCTGGCGGGCCTGCCGCCCGAGGAGGCCGAGGCGCTCAAGCGCGCCTGCGGCCTGCTGGGCGAGGATGACGGCGAGGAGGGCTGGGATCGCGAGACCGCGGCGAAGGTGCGCCGTGCGCTGGCGCTCGGCGCCCGGCCACTGGCCCAGGAGGTCGCACGCTCGCTGGACTACTACCGCGCGCAGCCCTTCGCGCGACCGGTCCGCGGGCTGATCCTCTCGGGCGGCACCGCGCTCTGCGCGGGGCTCGACCGCTACCTGCAGCAGGCGCTCGGCATCCCCGTGAAGATGGGCGAGCCGCTGCAGCACGTGGACGGCGCCGACTCCCTGCCCCACGATGTCGCGGTCCGCGCGGCCGTGGCGATCGGGCTCGCGCTCGACGCCCCGGAGCAGTCATGAGGGCGGTGAACCTCCTGCCGGTCGGCCAGCGCCGGCGGCGGGGCATCACGCTTCCCAAGCCGGTCGTCGCGGGCCTCGCGGTCCTCGCCCTCGGCTCCGGCCTTGGCATGTGGGCCCACTCGCTGAGCTCCTCGACCTCCGCCGCCGAAGGGGACCTGACCACGGCCCAGGCCGAGCAGGCACAGGTCCAGGTCCAGCTCGGCAGCTACCGGGTGGCCCAACAGCGGGCGTCGTCGCTCTCCTCCGAGCGTGACGCGATCGCGGCCCTGACCTCGGCCCGCGTCGACTGGGAGCGGCTCATCCGAAGCGTGGCCACGGTGCTGCCGCCCCAGGTGTGGCTCACCAGCCTGAAGGCGCAGACGCCCGGCGGGACCGCCCCGACGCCCGGCGTCGCTCCCGACGCCGCCGCGGGCAGCGCGTCGTTCGGCCTGCACCTCGACGGCATGGCCTTCAGCCAGACCCAGGTGGCGCTGACCATGGCCCGCATCGCGGCGGTGCCCGGGCTCGGCCTGCCGGTGCTCAGCACCAGCGCGGCCCAGTCCGTCGGCACCCGCAGCCTGGTCAGCTTCTCCATGGACGTCCCGATCGACGCGCGCGCCCAGGGCCAGCCCCAGGCCGCCGCGCAAGGGACCCCCTCGTCCACCTCGAGCACGGCGGCCCCCCGATGAGGCTCAAGAAGCGCGACCGGATCCTGCTCCTGGCGATCGCCCCGCTGGCGATCGTGGCCCTGTTCTGGTGGTTCCACGCCCGTCCGGCCAGCCAGCACCTCGGTGAGGTGCGCTCGCAGGTCACACAGGCGAGGAGCGAGGTCACCGCCCTGAAGGCGACGCTCGCCCAGCTCGCGGGCCGTCAGCCGAACCTCGCCGCCCAGGCGGCGGAGGAGCTGCGGCTGGCGAAGGCGGTTCCCGCATCGACGCAGGTGCCCGCCGCCCTCGTCCAGCTCGAGCGGCTCGCCCAGCGGGCGAACGTCAAGCTCACGTCCCTGCAGTTGGGGACCGCCACCGCGGTCGGCGCCCTCCAGTCCACCACGGTCACGATGAACATCGAGGGACGCTTCTTCGACGTGGACGACTTCCTCTACCGACTCCACCGCCAGGTTCAGCAGAACCGCGCCGGTCGCCTCGTGGTCAGGGGGCGCCTGATCGCGGCGAAGGACATCACCATGCCCCCCGGCGGCTCCGGCCAGACCGCCGGGACGCCGACGCCTGCGCCGACGGCGACGCCGACGGCGACGCCGTCGCTCACCGGGACGGGCGGGGTCCAGGCCACGATCCAGGCGGTTCTCTTCTCGACCGCGGACGCCCCAGCCGCTGCCGCGGCCTCCATCCCGATTGTCGGAGGTGCGAGCCGATGAGCCGCGTCCGCACGACCCGCATGCGCCCGCTCGCCCCCGCGCTCGCCGCGCTGGCCCTTGCGGTCACCGGCGTCGTCGCCGGCTGTGGCGGTGGCGGCCAGACGGCGCCGGCGCCCGTCGTCGACCCGGCGCTCTCCGCTCCGGTCGCGCCGACCGGGCTCACCGCGGCCGACGCCATCGCGGCCTTCGGCACCATGGCCGCCCCCGACCAGGCCACCCTCCTCGCCAGCGTCGGCCGCTACGACCGCTTCGGCGCGATCCGCGACCCCTTCAAGCCCGTGGTCTCCGCCACGCCGATCGTCTCGACCACGCCGGGCACGCTCCCCACGACCGGTCTGCCCATCGGTGGCGTGGTGGTGCCGCCAGTCACCGGCCTGCCCCTCATCCCGGCCACGGTCCCGGGGACGGGTGGGACGACGACGCCTGGCACGACGACGGGCGGCACGACCGCCCCGGTCGCCAGCCCGAACCCGCTCGAGGCCGACGTCGACGTCTCCGGGGAGCCGCTGGTCGTGCGCGAGGGCGATGCGATCCCGCCCGACAGCCAGGAGTTCCGGGTGGAGAGCCTCAGCGCCAGCGCCATGACGCTGAAGCTGACGGCCGGCATCCTGCCCGACGGCAGCGACACCTTCGCGCTCCGCGTCGGCAAGCGGGTCACCCTCTACGACCAGAGCGCGCGGCGGACCTACCGCCTGCACCTGAACGCGATCCGGCGGGTGCGGTAGGAGGCGCTCGGGCGGGCCGCCGCACGGCGGCCCGCCCCTGCTTTGACCGGCCGTCTCGGCCGATGCTAGCCTCCGACGCTCCCCGCACCGGGAGATGGCGGCGGCGTCGCGTGCGCAGCGCCCAGAGCGCCGGCTGCCCAGCGCGGTCACCCCCACGCACGCCGAACCGGAGGGATCTGTGAAGCTTCCGCTCGTCACCGCCGAGCCCGGAGCCGCCGTGGCCCGGCGCCGCCAGCCGGCCCATGAGCCCGCCTGCAGGGGAGGCGCGGCATGACGTCGGGGGAGGCGCACACGGACGTCGTCCGCGCCGTCGATTTCCTGCGGGTCACGGAGGGCGCGGCGCTCGCGTCCGGTCGCTGGCTGGGCCGGGGCGACGCCGAGGCGGCGGAGCGGGCGGCGGTCGAGGCCATGCGGCAGGCGGTCGACGAGCTGCCCGTCTCGGGCACGCTCGTCATCGGCGAGGGCGGGGTGGACGAGGCTCCGGAGCTGTACGTGGGCCAGGTGGTCGGCGCCGGCGGGATGCCCTGCGACATGGCCCTCGACCCGCTCGAGGGCACGGGCCTGGTGGCCCGCGGCGACGCCGGCGCGATCTCGGTCTGCGTCGTCGCCGAGTCCGGCGGCGTGCGCGCGCTGCCGGACATGTACATGCGCAAGCTCTGCGTCGGCGCCACGGCGCGCGGCCAGGTGGACATCCGCGCGCCGATCGACGAGACGCTCGCCGCGGTGGCGACCGCCTTCTCGCGCAAGGTCCGGGACCTGACGGTGATCGTCCTCGACCGCCCCCGCCACGCCGGCCTCATCGAGGACGTGCGAAGCGCCGGAGCGCGGATCCGGCTGATCCCGGACGGCGACATCACCGCGAGCCTCTCCGCCGCGGTGCGCGGCACCGGGGATCACCTCTACGTGGGGATCGGCGGCTCCACCGAGGGCCTCATCACCGCGGCGATCATGGAGTGCCTGAGCGGGGAGATCCAGGCCCAGATGTGGCCGCGCACCGACGAGGAGCGCCAGCGGCTGGCCGAGACCGGCATCGCCGACCCGGACGACGTGCTGCACACGCGGGACCTGGTGCCGGCGCCGCTCTACGTGCTCGCGACCGGGGTCACCGACGGGACGCTGCTCACCGGCGTGCGCTACTTCTCGGACGGCGCGCGAACGCACTCGATCGTGATGGACCTGCGCGCCAACACGGTCCGGTTCATCGACACCATCCACCTGTTCGACCGGGCACAGGTCCGGGAGATACGCCTTTAATACGTCTCCTGAGCCACGACGCGAAGGAGGCCGTGTTGAGCGACGAGCCTGAGTTCCCGTTTCCGTTCGCCTTCGGCGAGGGGGCGGGCGAGGAGTTCAAGGAGCGGCTGAAGGAGCTGATGCGCGCCCAGCGCGAGGCGTTCGAGGAGATCCAGGCCGAGTCGGGCGGACAGATGGCGGCGGTCGATCGCTGGCAGGTCGTCGTCCAGGCGGTGGCGCTGACCTCGGCCGCGCTTCGCGCGCTCGAGCCGAGGTCGTCGCCGGACGACCTCGCCGACGCCATGGGCCTGCTCTTCGCCCGATCCATGACCGCGCTCCAGGGCGCCCTTCGCCCCAGCCCCTGATCTCAGGCCGGGTTGGCCCTCCGCTGCGCCTCACCCGGGCCGCGGGCGCGGCCGGGCCGGTGGGTCAGCTCGACCCCGGGCGGTAGCGGACCGCCGCCCAGCTGGGCGTGGGCAGCCCGATCACGACCGGCTGACCGTTCACGGCGCTTCGATAGCTGAAGCCGTCCTCGCCGAAGATCGGCTCGAGCCACCCGTCCTTGACCTGCTGGTCGAGCCAGGCGCCCCGGAACACGAGCTTGCGCAACCAGTAGACGAGGTCGTCGTCCCAGCCCACGATGCGCTCGCGGTGCTCGGCGACGTGCGCCGCAAGGTCACTGCCCTGCGCGGTGATCTCGCCGTGGGCGGCGAGGGCCACCAGGTCCTCGAGGTCCTCGCGCCGGAGGCGGGTGCGCGGCACGAAGCAGAGCCTCACCGCCGCGTCTTCCACGCGCTGGGCGAAGTCGGTTGCGCTGAACCGGAACCGGAAGCCGGCGAACTCCATCGTGAAATCGCTGCCGGATTCGTAGTTCGGCAACTGCTGTCGGCGACGGGTTCCCATGCGTGTTCGGCTGTCTCCCTGGGTCGCGATCGAGTCTAGCAGCAGGCCTTCCGCCCCCCCCCACGATGGTGTGGGAGCATGCTGGCGTGGGCCGCATGCGCGTCGATCGGCTCTGCGGGCCGCCGGGCCTGCTCCTGCACGAGGGGCCGGGCGGTTCCGCGTGCCTGGCCGAGCGCTGCTACCTGGCGCGCTCGCCGCTGGCGCGGACGGTGGGGCTGCTCGCCACCGCCGATCTGGCCGCCGACGAGGCGTTGTGGCTGGAGCCCTGCGCCAGCGTCCACAGCCTCGGTCTTCGCGCGCGCATCGGCTGCGCCTTCCTCGCCCCGGACGGCAGCGTGCTGCGGGTGGTCGACCCCCTGCCACCGGGCCGGGTCGCCTCCGCGCGAGGCGCCCGCGCCGTGGTCGAGTGCGCCGCCGGGCGTCTCGCGCACGTGGTCCCGGGCGCGCGGCTGCGGCTGGATTTTCTCGCTCCGAGCGAACGTTTGGAGGTGCCGGCGGGGGGGTGAACCGCGCCCGCCTCGTGCGTCTCAAAGGTGTCGGGACGGGGAGCCGCCGCGGGCGGGCCCCGTCGATCGAGACCCGGGAGGGGCGCCATGGGCGCTGCCGTGGGGAGTGAGCCTCCGTCGGTCCTGCTGGTGGACGACGAGCGGGCCGTGCTCGACATGCTGGCGGAGAACCTCGTCGCCGACCGCTTCGCGGTCGTGCGCGCGACGAGCGGAGAGGAGGCGCTGTCGGTCCTGCGCCGCGCGCGCGTGGACGCCGCGATCGTCGACGTGGTGATGCCCGGCATGGGCGGGCTCGATCTGGTGAGCGCGATCCGGGAGGCGGGTTCCGACGCCGCCTGGGACAACGGCATGCCGATCCTGATGCTCTCGGGCCGCCGGGATCCGCACGACGCCGTGCGGGGCATCGAGCGGGGCGCCGACGACTACGTCGCCAAACCCTTCCATTACCCAGAGGTGCTCGCGCGCCTCGGGGCCCTGCTGCGCCGCGCGCGCGGGCTCACGGTCGCGGCCAGCGTTCGGGTCGGCCCGCTCACGGTCGAGCGGCACTCGCGCCGGGCGATCGTGAACGGCTGCGGCGTGAATCTCTCGGCCAAGGAGTTCGAGCTGCTGCTGGCGCTCGCCCGCGATCCGCATCGGGTCGTGGGCAAGGACGAGCTGCTGCGCGACGTCTGGGGCTACCTCGGCCGGGCCCGCACGCGCACCGTCGACTCGCACGCCAGCCGCCTGCGGCGCAAGCTGGCGGGCGCGGGCGCCGGAGAGCGCTGGGTCCACAACGTCTGGGGGGTGGGCTACCGCCTCCTTCCCGACGATGCGTGAGCGCGCGCGCCGCGCCGCGATCGCCCTCGGGTGCGCCGCCTCGCTCAGCGGCGCGGCGCTGGCGGCTGCGGACCTGGGGGCCGCCGAGCCCCCGCATCGCCACGCGCAGGCGGTCGTTCTCGACGGCTCGCGGCGGGGTGCCTCGCAGCCGGCGGGATCTGGCGAGGGCATGCCGACCCCGGGCGGCGGGCCCGGCCCGCTGGGGTGGATCCCGCTGGCGCTCGTGGGCGGCGGCGGGCTCTCGGCGGGCCTGACGCTGCGCCGCTCGAGGTCCGGCCGCGCCGAGGCCGCCGCCGAGCGAGTGGAGGCCTTCGCCCGGCTCGCGCACGACCTTCGCGCCCCGCTCACCGTCATCCGGGGGCAATGCCACTCGCTCCGGCGCGGCCAGCCGCGGCTGCGCCATCCCGCTCGCCTGGACATCATCGAGGCCGAGGCGGTGCGGCTGGCCGGCGCCATCGACGGCCTGATGGAGCTCGCGCGCCCCTGCCGGCGCGCCGTCGCGGAGCCGCGCGGCGCCGTGGCGCTGGCGGCGGTCCTCACGGAGCTGGACGAGCGGCATCGGGGCGCCGCCGAGGCGGAGGGCGTGCGGATCCTGACGGCGCTTCCAGGGGAGCCGATCTCCGTGGCTGCCGACGCCGAGGCCCTCCGGCGGCTGCTCGACAACCTGCTGCAGAACGCCATGAGGCATTGCCCGGCGGGCGGCTCGGTCCGCCTGAGCGCCACGTCCGACGGGGGCCTGGGGGTCATCCGGGTGAGCGACGACGGGCCGGGCATCGACCCACGGGACGAGGCCGCGATCTTCCTCGCCGGCCGGCGCGGACGGGAGGCGTCGGGCGCGGGCTGGGGGCTGGGCCTGGCGATCGCACGGGAGATCGCCGAGGCCCAGCGCGGCCGCCTCGACCTCGAACGGTCGGGCCCCGGCGCGACCTTCCGGCTCTCGCTCCCCCTCTGCCGCGAGCGCCGGCGGCGCCGCGTGCCGGCGGCCGGCTGATGGACCCGTCGAGTCCAGGCCCGCTCGTGGTGGAGGGCGGCCTCGCCGAGGAGGCGGGGCCGCCCCCGGCCGGGGCGGCCGTGGTCGT
>JAWVEW010000203.1:0-5054 GCA_033856495.1 Miltoncostaeaceae bacterium
CGTGATCGTGCGCGCCAGCTGCTCGAGCAGCGCGCTCTTGCCGATGCCCGCCTCGCCGGCCACCACCAGCGCCCCCGCCCGGCCCTCGGCGGCGCCGGCGGCCAGGCGCTCGAGGGCGGCGCGCTCGGCCTCCCTGAGCGGGAGCGGATCCTCCTCCGAATGCCGGTAGACGTCCGCCGGGAGATTCCAGGGCGCCGGAGACGGGCGAGAGGCCCGGAGCCTGGGGATCTGGACGCGCGGAGCACGGAACAGGCACGCCGGCGTCTGCTTCGTGGCGGGCATCTCCTCGGCACCGGCTCCCAAACGCGCTCTCCCATTCGGCCGCGGGGTGAAGCCGGGGATGATCTCCGGCCGCCTGCCCTGGAGCATCCGGGTGGCACACGGAGATTTCGGGCGCCGGCGCGCCCGGCGGGCGCGAGACGTACGTAGTGCGCGGCCCGCCTACTGAATGTCATGACGAGGGACCTCCTCGGTCGGCACGATTGGTGCCGACCGCGGAGAACGTGTGCATCGCCGACGCGCGCCGGGCCAAGGCGCTCGCGCCCTGGCCTGCAGGACCGACCGCATCGACGGCGCGGGCCGCTGGTCAGGAACGGCCCCCGCTACCTGCGCTCGGCGCTCGTCGAGGCCGCCCGGCACGCCGCCCGCAGCGCCCACGCCCGCTGGCCCGAAAGCTCGACGAGGCGATCTGGTGGATGCTCACCGGCGACCAGCCCCTTGCTCCGAAAGGCGCCGCGACCGTTCTGACCGCCTGACGGTCCCCGACCGGGATGCGCCGCCGGAGCAGCTCGACATCGGACCCCGTCACCCCGTCCGAGGACGCAATCGAGAGACTGCCGCGATGCGGCCTGGACACCGGGATGGCGGGCCGAGGCGGGGCTCGGCCACGTCCCACCGGCTCGTGACGCCCGAGCCCGCTTCATCGAGGTGGCGGGCCGTCTGGCGAGCTTCCCGCCGGCCCCAGCGGGGGGCGCAGGATGCTTCGGGGGAGGGTGCAATACTCCCGGGCCGAGGGTATGGTGGCCCTCCGAGCCGCTCCGGCGGCCCATGCCCCAGTCGAAGGGAGGATCTGCCGGCCTGGAGTGCCGAGCAGGTAGGAGCGTCCACGCGCCCGAGCCTCATCCGCGTCTGCGCGGCGCCACCCGGCGCCGCCCCGCTGAGACGCGAAACGCGCAGCCAGAGCGTCGAGGCTTCCCTCGCGTGGAGCGCACGTCAACGAGTCCATCGCCGGCCGCGGCCTCCCGTCAGCGACCGGCACCAGCAAGTCCTGTGCCGGACCAACGGACCTCGCCCACGGTTCCGCGGCGGCCGGCTCAGGCGGGGACGACGATGTGGCGATGAGGCTGAACTGGGCAAGCAGGAGCGGCCAGACGCGGCGGGGCGCCGGCCACCGATATTCGAATCTCGCAGGTGGAACGCGGGAGCGTTCGTCTCCGGGCCGTGCGCCCTGCGGCGGTCCGTGCTCGGCGTCCGGCGGTGCATGGTGAGCCGGCGCGAAGCGCGGCTGGAGCGTTCCATCGCCGCCGGGCGTCTCGGCGACGGCGATCGCGCCTGGCGTGACGGCGGCTTCCGTGGGCTCGCCGGCTCGCCCGGCTCGCGGCTTCCGGCCGGGGAGCGGCGGTCCGGCGCGGTGTCGTGCGTCGGCCGCCAGGAGGAGCTCCTGCTGATCGACAACGTGCTCGACCGTTCGGCGGCCGGGGGGCTCGGCATCGCGCTCATCGAGGGCGAGACGGGCATCGGGAAGACCCGTCTCCTGCAGGAGGGGCTCTCGCGCGCCCGGGCGCGGGGGTTCACGGTCCTCTACGGGGCAGCCGACGAGATGGACCGGACCCGCCCGCTCGGCATGCTCATGGACGCGCTCGAGCCCGTGCTCGTGTCGTCGGACCCGGACCGGGCGCGCCTCGCGCGGCTCATCGGCGGGGATGGGACCCTCCAGCCGCAGCGGGCGGCGTTCGTCACGGACCTGCGCCATCAGGTGGTCCAGGGCGTGATCGAGCTGCTCGAACGGCTCGCGGCGCAGCGGCCGGTCGCGCTCGGGCTCGACGACCTGCATTGGGCGGACCAGTCCACGCTGCTGGTGGTGCGGGCGCTCGGCCGCGGGCCGCTCTCCGGGCGGATCGCGCTCATCGGCTGCCTCCGCTCGGTGCCCAGCCCCCGCGAGCTCCAGAGCGTCGTGGAGGAGCAGATGGAGCTGGGCGCGTCCCGGATCCGCCTCGGGCCGTTGGACGAGATCGCGGTGGCGGAGCTCGCCGAGGCCGTCGTCGGCGCCCCTCCGGCCGCCGGCCTGCGCGAGCAGCTGCGGCGTGCCGGGGGCAACTCGCTCTTCCTCGTCGAGCTGCTGGCCGCATGGATGCGCGAGGGCCTCGTCGGCATCACCGACGGCGCCGCCGACCTCGACGGCTGCGCAAGCATTCCGGCGGACCTGCGGCTCACGCTGCTGCGCCGCCTGGACGCCCTGTCGGTCGGCACCGCACAGACGCTGCGGCTGGCAGCGGTGCTCGGATCGAGCTTCGATGTCATCGACCTCTCGCTGCTGGCGGGCCGCTCGGCGGTCCAGCTCATGCCCGAGCTCCGCGAGGCGCTCCAGGCAGCCCTGCTCGAGGAGTCCGGGCGGGACCGGCTGGCCTTCCGGCACGAGCTGGTCCGCAAGGCGATCTACGAGGACCTGGCACCCGGGATTCGCGCCGCGCTCCACCGAGAGGCGGGCCTCGTGCTCGCCGCCGCCGGCGCCCCCGCCCTCAAGGTCGCCGGACAGCTCGCGCTCGGCGCCGGCGTGGGCGACACGCAGGCGGTGACGTGGCTGCGCCGGGCCGCCCGTGAGGCCAGCTCGCACGCGCCCTCGATCGCCCTTCATCTCCTTCGTCAGGCGGTCGAGCTGACGCCGCCGACCGACCCCGACCGCCTCGCCGACGTCGTGGAGCTGATGTACTCGCTGATGTGGGCGGGCCGCAGCGACGAGGCGCTGGTTGTCGGTGAGGGCACGCTGGAGAGCGCGGCGCTCGACTCCGCTGCCGAGTGCGAGCTGCGCCTGGCGATGGCGTGGGCGCTGCTCCTGGCGTCCCGGCCGGGGGAGGCGCGGGCGCAGGTCGACGCGGCCCGCGGGCTGCCAAGGCCCGGCTCGCGGGGCGGCCTCGGCCTCGAAGTGGCCGAGGCCTTCGCCCGCCTCTCCGTCGGCGACCTGGAGGGCGCCGTGCGGCTCGCCGGCGCGGACGAGGCCGGCGCCGACGCCCTCGCGTGCCCGTCGCTCTCCCTCCGCGCCGCGGTCGCCCGGATGCGGGGGCGCACCGAGGAGGCGCTGATCCTCGCCGACCAG
This sequence comes from Miltoncostaeaceae bacterium, assembly GCA_033856495.1. Classification (GTDB taxonomy): domain Bacteria; phylum Actinomycetota; class Thermoleophilia; order Miltoncostaeales; family Miltoncostaeaceae; genus JAWVEW01. The sequence goes on from JAWVEW010000203.1 coordinate 3,314, forward strand.
GCGGTGGAGCGCGGCAGCCGCGGCGAGAACGCCGACGCGCTGCGCTGGCCCTCCTGGTTGGCGCTCGCCGCCGCCCTCATCGACCTCGACCGCTTCGCCGAAGCCGAGGCGCAGCTGCGGGTGGGCGAGCAGCGCATCACCGACTTCGGGGGTGTCTGGAGCCTGCCCCTCTACCGGGTTTGGCTCGTGCGGCTGCGGTACCTGGCAGGCCGTTGGGACGAGGCGCTGCACGAGATCGAGGCGGGCCTGCGCGTCGCGGACGAGGCCGGCGTCCAACTCGGCCGGCGCGATCTGCTCGCCTACCGTGCGCTGATCGCGAGTCACCGCAACGACCTGCCGACCGCGACGGCGGCCCTCGCCTCGTCGGATGGCCAGCCCGGGCGGCCCAGCGGCGACCTGGTGCTGTGGGCGCGCGCCCTCCTGGAGGAAGCACGGGGCGACCTCGCTGCGGCACGGGAGACGCTGTCCTGCGGCTGGCCGGCGCTCGTGCGGACGGTGCCCTCGTCCTGCGTCCTCATCGGCCCCCGTTTCGTGCGGCTGCTGGTGGGCGAGGGGCTGCGGCAGGAGGCGCACGCGGTCTGCATCGACGTGGAGCGCGCTGCGGCGACCATGGCCACCGCATCGGCGAGGGCGGCGGTCCAGCGCTGCAGCGGGCTCCTGACGGGCGATCCCCAGCCGCTCATCGAGGCGGTCGCCGTGCTGCGGGGCCTCGAGCGCGGGCCGGCGCTCGCCGCCTCGGCCGAGGACGCCGGCAATGCGCTCGTGCGGGCCGGGCGGGTCGCCGAGGGCCGGCGCCTGCTGCAGGAGGCCCATCGCGTGTACGACGGGCTGCGCGCGGTGCATGACCGCGCGCGCGTGGGAGCTGCGCTGCGGCGGGTCGGCGCTCGGTCGGCGGCGCGCGGCGCACGGCCGGCGCGCCCCGTCACGGGCCCCGAGAGCCTCACCCCGGCCCAGCGGGCCGTCGCCCAGCTGGTGGCCGAGGGCCTCACCAACCCCGCCATCGCGCGGCGGCTGTTCGTCTCGACGCGCACGGTGGAGACCCACGTGGCCCATGCCTTCAAGAAGATGAACGTCCGCTCGCGCGTGGAGCTGCGGCGCTCGATGCGCGCGGGCCTCGAAGCCTCCGGCGTCGACGGGCCGCGCCCCGACGCGTCGGGAGGGACGCGCCTGGCCTGATCCAATCGCGGTGGCGTCGGCGAGCGACGCGCGCCCACGCAGGGCCATCTCCAGGACGACGCGGGCTCGCTCCGCCTGCGATCGCGCCCGCCGGCCGCGGCGTTTCGCGGCCCTGATCGCTTGGCCTGCCAGCCAGAAGGATTGCGGAGTTCTCGGATGCGACGCGCCGGGGCCGTTCCTAACGTTGGCGCACTGGAGCGACCGGGGGGCGAAAAATGCAGATCTGTGCGCGGCCGTGCCGGTCGTCGGGCGCCTCGCGCTCCGCGAGGCGCGGGGGCGACGAGGGAGCGATCCGGCGCCCGGCCGGCCCGTTGTCGACCGGGTGCGAGGTCAACGGCGCGTGACGGAGGCCGAGGGCCCGGGCGCGAACCAGGAGCCGGGGCCGCCGCCCGTCGTCGACCGCCTGGAGCAGGCATACCTCGTTCGCGCGGAGAGCCTCCCGCCCGATGCGCGACTCCTGCTGCTGCTGGCCGCCGCGGAGCCCAGGCCGGCGCTGGTCTGGCGGGCGGCGGCGGCGCTCGGGATCGGGGCCGAGGCCGCCGACGCCGCCGCCGCCCAGGGGCTG
>JAWVEW010000204.1:0-2584 GCA_033856495.1 Miltoncostaeaceae bacterium
ACACGGTCGAGGCGATCGACGGGTCCGGGAACCGCTCCCAGCCCTCGGCGCCGGCGAGCGCGCGCACGGCGGCGGCCGACACGACCCCGCCGGCGGCGCCGACCGGCCTGGTCGCGACCGCCAACGGCCCGAACCGGATCGACCTGGCCTGGAGCGGCCCGGCCGACGCCGACGTGGCCGGCTACCGCGTCTATCGCGGCGGCGCCCAGGTGGGCGCGACGACGGGCGCGAGCGCCCGCTCCTTCAGCGAGACGGGCCTCACCCCGGACACGCTCTACAGCTACACGGTCGAGGCGATCGACGGCTCCGGGAACCGCTCCCAGCCCTCGGCGCCGGCGAGCGCGCGCACGGCGGCCGGCGGATCCGACCCGGTGATCGCCGCGGCCGGCGACATCGCCTGCGGCAACGGCTACATCGGCAACTACTGCGTGCAGATGCAAACCTCCGACCAGATCATCCAGATGAACCCGGTCGCGGTGCTGGCGCTCGGCGACATCCAGTACGAGCAGGGCGCCTACGCCGACTACATGGACTCCTCCAGCAACGTGAAGGTCGGATACGACAAGTCGTGGGGCCGCTTCAAGGCGAAGACCTACCCCGCCATCGGCAACCACGAATACATCACTCCCGTCGCCGACAACTACCTCAAGTACTGGTCCGACTACGCGGCAAGGCGGGGCCCGTGGTCCGCGCTCGCCGGGAACCCGGTGAAGGGCTACTACAGCTTCGACGTCGGCGCCTGGCACCTCATCTCGTTCAACTCGAACTGCGGGCAGCTCAGCTGCGCGAAGGGCGGTGAGCAGGAGACCTGGATCAAGAACGACCTGGCCGCGCACCCGAACCGGTGCACGCTGGCCTTCGCACACCATCCCTTCCGCAACTCCTTCTTCGAGACCTCGAAGGAGCCGCGGTGGCCCGACATCTTCCAGACCTTCTACGACGCCGGCGTCGACCTGGTGCTGGTCGGCCACGCGCACAACTACGAGCGGACGGCGCCCATGAACCCCGCGGGCGGGATCGACCGCACCCGCGGCGTGCGCACGTTCGTCGTGGGCACCGGGGGCAAGGGGCCGGCCGGCGCCTCCGCAACGCCCCAGCCGTTCAGCGAGGCGCATGCCGGCGGCACCCTGGGAGTGATGAAGCTGACGCTCCATCCCGCCGGCTACGACTGGGACTTCCGGGGCCTTCCCTCGACGCCGTTCGTGGACATGGGCGCGGGGTCCTGCCACTGACCCCGCGGGAGACAAGGACTATACGGCGGTCCAGGGTCTGAACCAGACCCCTGGTGAGCGTGCCGGGGACCGTCGTCGTGACACCGTCGCCCGAGCCGACGCGGACGTCCGCGCCCGTCGCGCCTCCCACCGCGGACGACCAGGGACAGGGATACATGCCACGTCGGCTCGCAGCTCTTGTGGTGGCGGGTGGTCGGTCGCAGCGCGGCTGGCGCGCCGGCCCGGTCATCCTCGCGCTGCTCGCGGTCGTCGCGCTCGCGCTGATGGCGGCCGCGACGGATCGTGCGGCGTCCGCGGCGCCGAACCCCCTCACCGTCGTCCCGGTCGCGGACGGCTTCGTCCAGTCGGACAAGCCCACCGCGACGGCGGGAACCCAATCCGTGCTGCGCATCGACGGGTCGCCGGTCTGGCGCGCCTACCTGCGCTTCAACCCGCAGCAGCTCTCCGGCAAGGTGACGAAGGCGCTCCTGCGCCTGCGGGCGAACTCGGCGCTGAAGGCCGGCTACACGGTCTCGGCGGTGTCCGACGTCACCTGGCTCGAGACGACGCTGAACTTCAACAATGCCCCGGCGTATTCCGCGCCGGTGGGGTCCTCGGGGCCGGTCTCGTCCGGCGCCTGGAACCAGGTCGACGTCACCTCCCTGGTGAAGGGCAACGGGCCGGTCGGCTTCGCCCTCGCGACGACCAACGCCACCGCCCTCAGCCTGGCGAGCCGGGAGTCCGGGGCGAACGCGCCCCAGCTCGTGATCACGACTCAGGCGGACACGACCCCGCCCGCGGCGCCGGGTCGCCTCGGGGCGAGCGCGGCCGGCGAGCACCGGATCGACCTCAGCTGGAGCGCGCCGGCGGACCCTGACGTCGCCGGCTACCGCGTGTACCGGGACGGCTCCGCGACGGTGCTGGCGTCGCCCACCGCGACCGCTTACGCCGACACCGGGCTCGCGGCCGGAAGCCCCCATTCCTACGTCGTCGTCGCCGTCGACGCCGGCGGGAACGCGTCCCCCGCCTCGGCGCCGGCCTCGGCCACCACGGCCGACCTGCCGCCGGCGGCGCCCACCGGCCTCGCGGCGAGCGCGGTCGGCCAGGACCGGATCGACCTGAGCTGGAGCGCGCCGGGGGACACCGACGTCGTCGGCTACCGCGTCTATCGGGACGGCTCCGCGACTGCGCTCGCATCCCCCACCGCCACCGCATATGCGGACACCGGGCTGACCTCGGCAAGCGCCCACACCTACGTCGTCGTGGCCGTCGACGCCGCCGGAAACGCCTCCCCCGCCTCGGCGCCGGCCTCGGCCTCCACGGCCGACCTGCCGCCGGCGGCGCCGGGCGGCCTCGTGGCGAGCGCGGCCGGC
>JAWVEW010000205.1:0-4936 GCA_033856495.1 Miltoncostaeaceae bacterium
GGGGGGTCGCCGCCTCCGAGCGGGAGCAGCTGCTCCTGGCACCCACACTCGACGCCGCCCTGGAGCGCCTCGACGCGCTCGCCGCCGGGGCGCTTGCTGCGTGAAAGCACCAGGCGCCTGAACTACCGTTCGGCGCCGCCCGACGGCCCATGGCGCGCCGGGGCGGCGCCGCCACAAGGAGACAACGCGACATGGAACGCGAGATCGTCCTCACCGAAGAGGGCTTCCGCAAGCTGAAGGAGGAGATCGAGTACCTCTCCACGAGCAAGCGGCGCGAGGTGGCGGAGCGCATCAAGGAGGCGCGGGAGTTCGGTGACATCTCGGAGAACTCCGAGTACGACGACGCCAAGAACGAGCAGGCCCAGCTCGAGTACCGGATCCAGAGCCTCGAGCAGAAGCTGCGCAACGCCCGCGTCGTCGACGCCGAGAACGTCTCCACCGAATCCGTGTCGATCGGCGCGAAGGTCACCGTCAAGGACCTGAAGAGCAAGTCGAACCTGGAGTACTCGATCGTCGGATCGGCCGAGGCCAACCCGCGCGTCGGCCGGCTCTCCAACGAGAGTCCCATCGGCAGGGCGCTGCTCGGACGCAAGAAGGGCGAGAAGGTCACCGTGCCCACGCCCCGGGGCTCGGTCATGTACCAGATCGTGAAGATCGAGGCGGGGGACCACGCCTGACCCCGGGGCGCACGGCCCCGAGGGCGGCGAGGGGGGTCTCGAGGGCCTGATCGCCGCCCGCCGCGCCAAGGCGACGCGGCTGCGGGACCGCGGGATCGACCCCTTCCCGGCCCGCTTCGAGGGACGGCGGGAGATCGCGCCGGTGCGCGACGCCCACGAGGCCCTCGCCGCCGGCGACGAGGCGCCGGGCGAGGTCCGGGTGGCGGGTCGGCTGGTGGCCCGGCGCGGGCAGGGGCGCCGCGCCTTCCTCGACCTCGAGGACCGCAGCGGCCGCATCCAGCTGATGGCCCAGTCCGACGTGCTCGGCGACGAGGCGCTGGAGGCCCTGCTCGACCTCGACCTCGGCGACCTGCTGGGCGCGTGGGGGCCCGTCGTCCGGACCAGGCGCGGCGAGCTGAGCGTGCTCGTGAGGGGCTTCGAGCTGCTCGCCAAGGCGCTGCGCCCGCCGCCGGACAAGCACGCCGGCCTGCGCGACCCGGAGCTTCGCTACCGGCGGCGCTACCTCGACCTCATGTCCAGCGAGGAGGTGCGGCGCCTCTTCGTCGTGCGGGCGCGGGCGGTCGCGGCCGTGCGCCGCTTCCTGGACGAGCGCGGCTTCGTCGAGGTGGAGACGCCGGTGCTGCAGCCGCTCTACGGGGGCGCCGCAGCTCGGCCCTTCGTCACCCACCACAACGCGCTGGACCGGGACTTCTACCTCCGCATCGCCACCGAGCTCTACCTCAAGCGCTGCATCGTGGGAGGGCTGGAGCGGGTGTACGAGCTGGGCAAGGACTTCCGCAACGAGGGGGTGAGCTTCAAGCACAACCCCGAGTTCACGATGCTCGAGACCTACGAGGCCTACGCCGACTACCGGCAGGTGGCGGGGATGCTCGAGGAGATGGTCGGCGCGACCGCCCTCGCAGCGACCGGCTCGACCACCGTCCCCTGGAAGGGCGGCGAGATCGACCTCGCCCCGCCCTGGCGGCGGGTGGCGCTGCAGGGGGCGCTGCTCGAGTCGAGCGGCGTGGACATCCTCTCCCACCCGGACGCCGGGTCGCTGAGGGCGGCGATCCGGGAGGCGGGCTTCGACGCGCCCGACGGCGCCACCTGGGGCAAGCTCGTGGACGGGCTCCTGAGCGAGGCGCTGGAGCCGACGCTGGTCCAGCCCACGATCCTGCTGGACTACCCGATCGAGCTCTCCCCCTTCGCGAAGCGCCGGGCCGACGACCCGCGCCTGGTGGAGCGGTTCGAGGCCTTCGCCGGCGGCATGGAGATCGCGAACGCCTTCACCGAGCTCAACGACCCCGACGACCAGCGCGAGCGCTTCCGGATGGCGGCGGGGGACCGGGCGGCGGGCGACGAGGAGGCGCAGCCGACCGACGAGGACTTCCTGATCGCGCTGGAGCACGGGATGCCGCCCACCGGCGGACTCGGCATGGGGATCGACCGGCTGACGATGCTGCTCACCGACCGCGCCTCGATCCGCGAGGTGGTGCTCTTCCCGGCGATGCGTGACTGACCCAGCCGGCAGCGCCGGCCCGCTCCTGCGGGTCCGGGCGAGCGCGAGCGGGGCGGCGGAGGGGCCGGCGAGCGCCGTCGTGCTCGTCCGGGGCGCCTTCTGGCCGGACCAGTGGATGGTGGAGGACTCCATCACGATCACCGGTGCGGAGGTCGAGCAGGGGCCGGTGGCCCCGGGCGGCGAGCGCCCGGTGCGCGCCCGCAGCGGGGGCGGGCCCGTGCGCCTTGAGTACCGCGGCGACTTCCGGGTCGCGGGCGCCGGCAGGCTCGTCGCCGATCCGGAGGCGGAGCTTCCGACGCCGGACCGCGTCATCTTCCCGCTGCTGGAGTGGATCCTCCCCAGCCGATACTGCCCCTCGGACCTGATCGCCCCGACCGCCGACGCGCTCTTCGGCGCCCGCCCGCGGCGCGCGGGGCTGCTCGGCGAGGTCGTGGACTGGGTGCGCGACAACATGATCTACCGCCCGGGTGTGAGCGACGCCCTCACCTCCGCGGACGAGACGCTGCTCCGGCGGGAGGGGGTGTGCCGGGACCTCGCCCACGTGGCGGTGTCGCTTCTGCGCGGGCTGAGCGTGCCGGCGCGGGTCGTGTCCGGATACGCGCTCCACCTGCAGCCGCCGGACTTCCACGCCCTCGTGGAAGCCCACGACGGCACCGCCTGGCGGCTCCTCGACGCCACGGGCCTGGCGCCGGTCGAGACCGTGGTCCGCATCGGGGCGGGGCGCGACGCGGCCGACGTGGCCTGGGCGACGGCGACCGGGCCGCTGCTCTTCGAGGACCTCGAGGTGTCGGTGAGCCTGGTGGAGGACGCCGGCGGCGGCTGAGCTGAGCCCGAATCCGGCGGCCGCACCCGTGATCCCGCTCTGGAAGGCCAACTTCCCGGTTCGGGCGGGTGCGGGCCCGAACGTGGCCCAATCGTGCGCGGAGTCCGCACCCGCGGCGCTGCTTCAACGAGGTCGCCGGATTCAGGCGGAGGGCTCCCTCACCCCGGCGCCGCGCCCGCGTGAGCGCGCCGACGCCGACCACACCGGCGCGGTCACTAGACTCGGCGCCACGCGTCCGATGCCCGACACGAGCGACAACACGCCTGGCTACACCGCATTGGTCGTGGACGACGACCTGGCCATCCGCACGCTCGTGCGCATCCGGCTGTCGCGCGCCGGCTTCGAGGTGACCGAGGCCGGCGACGGCGAGGAGGGGCTCTCGCGCGCCATCGCGCTGACGCCCGACGTGGTCGTGGTGGACGCGATGATGCCGGTGCGCGACGGCTTCTCGATGGCCCAGGAGTTGCGGGACCGTGGCATGGAATGCGCGATCGTGATGCTCTCCGCCCGGGGGCAGGCGAGCGATCTGCGCCGCGGCTACGACGCCGGCGTCGACGACTACATCATCAAGCCCTTCGACGCCTCCGACGTGGTGCGGCGGGTCCAGGAGGCGGTCGAGCGCCGGCGCGGCATCACGTAGGGCCGCCGCCGACGTTTGGCGGCCCTGGTGGGAGGCCCGCGCCGGCCTGGCGCGATCCGCTACGATCTGCGGCCGGTTTTCGGAAGAGCTTACGACGAGGAGCAGATGGCGAAGCCACGAGGGCAGGAGCGCTCGAAGAAGAGCCGCAGGCCCGCGGCGCCCGGGCAGCGCAAGCGCCGGCCGCGCCTCGCGCCTGAAGAGCTGGACTGGAAGAACTTCCCGGCGCTGCGTCGGTTCATCAGCGAGCGGGGGAAGATCCGCTCCCGGCGGATCACCGGCCTGCCGCGCGTCCAGCAGTCGCTGCTCGCCGACGCCGTGAAGCGCGCGCGCACCATGGGTCTCCTGGCCTACCCGGACCAGGACCGCAAGCCCCGGCCCTGATCGGCCCGACCGGGAGGGCGGCCGCCCTCCCGGCGGGCGTCCGGCGTCGCTGCGATACTCGCCGGGTGCAGGCGTGCCCGGCATGCGACGGCGGCCTGATCTGGCGCCACAACGGGCTCTGGTGCCGGCGCTGCGGAAGGAAGGTCGAGGGCTGCTGCGAGGGCGCCCCCCAGGCGCCTGCGGCCGCCTGCGCGTCACCGGCCCCGGACGGCCGAAGAGCGGCGCCTGACCACCCGGTGCTACAATCGGCATCCGATCCGAGGCGGTTGGGGGAACATTTCGAAACCCCCCTGGCGCGCTCGTCGAACACTGTCTCCGAGCGCCGCGCCACCCAGACGACGGCAGGCCTTTAAGCAAGTTGACGGCTTCTCGGGAGCGCCCTGTTCCCGGGAGTCCCCCGAGGTGAGAAGGAGGGCCTTCCTCCATGTTCGAGCGATTCACAGAGCGTGCCCGCCAGGTCGTCGTGCTTGCGCAGGAAGAGGCGCGCACCCTGAAGCACAACTACATCGGCACCGAGCACATCCTGCTCGGCCTTCTTCGCGAGGAGGAGGGCCTGGCCGCCCGGGTTCTCGAGGGGCTCGAGATCACGGTTGAGGAGGTCCGCGCCCAGGTGATCCGCATCGTCGGATCCGGCGAGGAGGTCACCACCGGGCAGATCCCGTTCACGCCGCGGGCGAAGAAGGTGCTCGAGCTGGCGCTGCGCGAGGCGCTGTCCCTGGGCCACAACTACATCGGCACGGAGCACATCCTGCTCGGCCTCGTCCGCGAGAACGAGGGCGTCGCGGCGCGCATCCTCGCCGACTTCGACGCCGACTCCGAGAAGATCCGCAACGAGATCATCCGGATGCTCTCCGGGCCCGGCGGCCGCCGCCAGCAGGGCCAGGCCTCGGGACAGGGCGAGAAGCGCACCGGCTCCA
>JAWVEW010000206.1:0-2923 GCA_033856495.1 Miltoncostaeaceae bacterium
ACTCGACCGTACGGCTGCTCAGCCACCGCGCCCGCGGCTTCCGGCGCGTCGAGAGCCTCATCGCCCTCATCCACCTGGTATGCGGCCGGCTCCACGTCGAGCTACCCACTTAAATGCACGAAGAGCCTCAATTGACCGTCGCCCGCGCGCGGTCAATTGGCCACGGACCCCTCAGACCAGGTCCGGATCGCTCATCACCTCGACGAGCGAGGGGCCGCCGTGCCGGAGGGCCTCCGCGAGCGCCCCGTCGAGCTCGCCGGCTCTCGTGACCCGCCACCCCCGGGCACCGCAGAGCTCGGCGTACCGGGCGAAGCCCGGGTTGTGCAGCGCCGTCTGCCAGACGTCCCACCGGCCGGCGCGCTGCTCCTTGGAGATCTTCCCGAGCTGGCCGTTGTTGAGCAGGACGTGCGTGATGTCCATGTCGTGCCGCACGGCCGTGGTCAGTTCGGCCATGTACTGGCCGAACCCGCCGTCGCCGGTCACCGCCAGCACGCGCCGCCCGGAGCCGTCAGCCTGCACCGCGGCCCAGGCCCCGATGGCCGCCGGGTAGCCGAACCCGATGGAGCCGAGGTAGCCGGACATCAGGATGGACTGGCGCCGGCACTCGAAGTAGCGCCCGAAGCTGTAGGTGTTGTTCCCGACGTCGACGGCGATGACGGCGTCCTCGGGGGCGAGCCGTGTGAGGGCGTCGAAGATGGCGGCCGAGCTCACGCCGCGCCCGGCGTCGTCGCCGAGCCGGCGCGCCTTCTCGGCGCGCCAGATGGCCCACCGCTCGGCAACGTCGGCGCGCTGGTCCAGGCAGCCGGCGCCGACCCCGGGGGCCTCGGCGAGCAGGCGGGCGGCGACGCCGATGTCGCCCATCAGCGGCACCGTGACCGGTTGGAACCGGCCCAGGGTCATCGCGTCGCGGTCGACCTGGATCGTCTGCTTGTAGGGCGAGATCCCCGTGTGGTCGGCGAACGAGGCGCCCAGCACGACGAGCAGGTCCGACTCGTTCATGAGCCAGCTGGCCACCGGGGTGCCGCTGCGCCCCAGCACGCCGCCGGCCAGCGGGTGGGCGTCGGGGATGAGGCCCTTGCCCTTGAAGGTCGTCAGCACCGGCGCCCGCAGCGTCTCGGCCAGCCGCGTGACGCCGGCCATGTCGGCCCGGGCGCCGTGGCCGACGATGAGGACCGGCCGCCGGGATGCGCCCAGCAATGCGATGGCCCGCTCGAGGGCGCCGGCGTCGGGCGCGACCGCCCGCTGGGGCACCCGTCCGGCCGGACCCGACGCCGACGCCCCGGGCGCAGCCGGCAGCGTCTGGACCTCGTCGGGCAGCACGAGGTGGGCCACCCCCGGCTCGAGGAGGGCGTGCTTGAGGGCGAGGGCTGTCAGCTCGGCATGGTCAGAGCCGGCGTGCACGGTGCGGCTGAAGCGGGCGACGTCTCCGAAGACACCGGTGAGGTCCAGGTCCTGGAAGGCGCCTCGGCCGAGGACCTTGGAGGGCACCTGGCCGGAGAGCGCCAGGACCGGGGCGCGATCGACCTTCGCGTCGTAGAGGCCGGTCAGCAGGTTCGTCGAGCCGGGTCCGGCGATGGCCAGGCACGCGGCGGGCCGGCCGGTGAGCTTGCCGAAGGCCGAGGCGGCGAACGAGGCGGCGCCCTCGTGTCGGATACCGATGTAGGAGAGCCGGCCGGCCTCCTCCTGACGGCGGATGGCGTCCGCGAATCCGAGGTTCGAGTGCCCGACCATGCCGAAGACGTGGGTGACCCCCCACTCGACCATCGTCTCGGCCATGACGTCCGAGACGGTGCGGACGTGGGGCGGCTCGGGCTCCAGGCCGACGTAGACGCCGTCCTCGCGCACCTCGACGGGGAAGCACGAGGGCGCGTCGCCGAAGGGCGGCGGAGGGGCGCCGGTGAGCGGATCGTAGTCGTAGCCGTGCCAGGGGCAGCGCAGCAGGCCCTTCTCGATCGACCCCTCTCCCAGCGGCCCGCCCTGGTGCGGACAGCGGTTGTCGAGCGCTCCGTAGCGGCCGTCGACGCGGGTCAGCGCAAGGGAGCGGTGTCCGGCCTGGACGGTCATCACGCGCCCGTCCGCCAGCGCGTCGAGCCCGGCGACGCGGTGCCAGGCGAGCCCGTCGGGGGAGGCCGCCCCCGTGTCCTCGCCCGACGGGGGCGGAGCCGAAGGACGCGCTGGATGGTCGGGCACGGCCGCTGCCTCCTCGGTTTTCGACGGGGTCGTCCAGGGCGCGAATTCGTTTCACGCGCACCGGACGGGGGACGCGCGGACCCGGGGCCCGAGCCGCTGGACGGCCGGCCCCCGGGGAGGCGGGTGGGGGAGCAGGCGGGCCGTGCCCGAGCCCGTCGCTCTAGCTCCGGTTTCGCCTCTCGTCGGCGCCCAGGTGCCCCGAGGGCGCGACGACCGCGCACGTGACTGCATCCCGCAGGGCGAGGAGGCGCCGCGGACCCGTTCCCCGGGGTCCCGCTGATCCGCCCACGCAACGCCCTCCACTCACGGAGGCCGCCGGGGTCTGGGGCAGCTGGTCGAACGCCGGCGTCGTCGCGTGAGCGACTGGCCGGACTCGACGCCCTGTCACGGCGCCGAGCGCAACCACCGTAGCATGGCCTCCACTGCCGGACCCTGCGGGCGCCCAAGTGGTGAACGCGGCGAGGGTGGCGGGTATGGTGGAAAATCGGACCACGCTGCGGTGACCGGCAGCGGAGCCCGCGCAAACGCCGCAAGGAGTCGTGGATGGTGACACGGGAGGACCGCCTCGCTCAGACCTTCGTCGAGCTGGCCGACACCCTGGTGGAGGACTTCGACGTCGTCGACCTGCTGGCGCGCCTGGGCGAGCGCTGCGTCGAGCTCTTCGACGCCGCCGCCGCGGGACTCCTGCTGGCGGACGGGCAGGGGGCGCTTCGCCTCATGGCCGCGACCAGCG
>JAWVEW010000207.1:0-2789 GCA_033856495.1 Miltoncostaeaceae bacterium
GCATGCGCGAAGTCGTACCGCTCGCCACCCACGGAGCGGATCAGCTCGGCCGCGAGCCCCTCGTCCAACGCCTCGAGCAGGGCCTCCTCGTCCAGGTCGGTCAGCGCGCCGAGCTCCGCCAGGCCGAAGCCGGCGGTGCACACGGCGGCGAGCCCCAGCACCTGCCGGGTCTGCGCCGAGAGCGCCGCGAGACGGAGGCCGATCGCCTGGCGGATCGTCTCCGGCAGGCGCCAGCGACCCGGACTGTCACCGAGGACGTAGCCGTCGTCCCGCAGGTGACGGCCGAGCTCGGCGAGGAAGAAGGGGTTGCCGCCGCTCTCGCCCCAGACCACGTCCACGAGCTCCGGCTCCAGCGTCCGCCCGGCGGCGCTGTCCAGGAGCGCCACGGCATCTTCACGGGACATGCTCGCCAGCAGCAGGTGCTCGCAGGGGCGTTGCCGATTGGCCTCCGCCAGACGCTGGGTCAGCGGATGGTCGAGGTCGAGCTGCGTGCCGCGGTAGGTCACCACGATCAGGGGCCGCGTCGCCAGGCGGGCGACGTAGCCGAAGAGCTCGAGCGCGGCCGCACTGGCCCAGTGCAGGTCGTCCAGGATCAGCACAGTCGATCCGCCGAGCCCGTTCAGCAGGCGCACCACCGCTTCATAGAGCCGCAGCCGGCCCTCGCCGGGCGCCAGGGCGGCAGCGGCCGGGAGCTCCGGCAGCGCGCGCCTGACCGCGGGGACGAGCTCGCCCAGCACCGCTGCGTCCGCGCCGAGAAGGGCGCACAGCTCGTCGGGCGGGAGGCGCTCCGCGTGAGAGCCGAGGGCCTCCCGCCAGGGGCCGTACGGGGGCGCCAGGCCGCCCTCGTCGCAGGCTCCCCACAGCACCTGCGCTCCGCGCCCCCGTGCCCGACGCGCGAACTCGGCTGCGGTCCGGCTCTTCCCGATTCCCGCCTCGCCGTGGAGCACCACGAGCGGCGTCGGGCCCACGCGGGGCACCGCCAGGAGGGCCTCCAGGGTGGCGAGCTCGCGCGCCCGGCCGACGAACCTGCCGCTCCAGAGGCCCTCCGCGGGCTCGGACCGCCCGGCCGGCGGCTCCTCCCGGGAAGCCGGGCCCACGGCCCCGTCGCGAGCGGGATCGGGCGGCGGCGTCCGCGGGCGCTGACCGACGCTCACGCTCTCTGACATGGAGATGTCGCCCACCCCTCCGCGGCCGTCACGGCATGGATCGTCCGCCCGCGTCCTCAGCGTGCCGCGGGCCGCCATCCCGATGGGTCGCGATCGATTCCCGCCATGCGCCGGCGTCGGGCGGTCGCCAGCGCCTCATCTAAGTGCATTCTGTACCTAAGAGGTAGGAAGTCAAGGCCGACGTCGACCGCCGTGTCGGGCGGCCGCCGTCGCCGAGCGCTCGGCGGCCCCTGACGGCGGCCTCGGAGATGAGTCCGGGGCCCGTCCAGAACACGCCGATTGGAAACCGTCTCCGTCATGGCGTCCGGTGACGTACGCCAATGGGGCAGCGTCCCGCACCTCTACCGGGCCTCGAAACCCGAGGGCGGCCGTGGGAGAGACGCCCCACCACCACCAGGGCAGGTCATGAGATGGCGAACTTCGAGAGCACACGGACCCGACCGCACATTGCGCGCCGCCGTCGGCGGCGGGCTCCCCGCCGGGCCGTTCTTTCTCCGCCAACATCCCTCCGCGGCACAGGGTGCTGCAGGGACGCGGCCGTGGGCGCTGGCCTCAATGCCAGCCGCTACTGGACCTCGGCCCTCGCTGACCCTCGCGGACGCGCAAGGAGGCGATAACTGTGTTTCAGGGTCAGTCAGGCGCCGCAGATGGCGCTTCGCGCCGGCAGCTCGACGAGCGATCCCGGCTCGCTCGGACGTCCCTCGCCCGGATCGGGCGGCTCTTGGCCCTCGTACGGGAGGTCCGGCGCCGGGGCCGCTGGACCCGCCCCGGTCGGGCTGAGCCCAGGGCGCCGCGGCTGGCCGCGTCCCTGCTCCCGATCCTCCCCATCCTCGGCCTGCTGGGGCTCGCGCCGGCGGCGCCCACGGCGTCGGCCACGCCCGTGCCGGCCGGCTCAGGGACGCCGATCACCGGGGATTACGCGGGCGCTGGAGCGAGCCTGCACTACATCGGCTACGTCCCGTCGAGCTGGGGGCCCGGGAAGTCCCTTCCGCTGGTGGTCGCCCTGCACGGCTGCACCGAGAGCGCGGATCAGTTCCGCCAGCTCACGGGCTTCGACCAGCTGGCCGAGCAGCGGGGCTTCATCGTCGTCTACCCGGAGCAGACCCAGGCCGCGAACTACCTCCTCTGCTGGAACTGGTTCCGTTCGACGGACCAGGCCCGGGGGTCCGGCGAGCCGGCGCTGATCGCCGGACTCACCAACTCGGTCGCACAGCGCTACGGCGTCGACCGCTCGCGGATCTACGTCACCGGCCTGTCGGCGGGTGGCGCGATGAGCGCGGTGATGGGCGCGACCTTCCCCGACCTCTATGCCGCCGTCGGCATCGGCTCGGGCTGCCAGTACGGGGGCGGTGTCGGCTGCCTCTCGGGCAATGCCACCGATCCCACCGTGACGGGCCAGCTTGCCCACGCCGCCATGGACGTCCGCGCGCGGACGCTGCCGGCGGTGGTCTTCCAGGGCGACGCCGACACCACCGTGCCCGCCGCGAACGCCGCTCAGCTGGTTCGCCAGTGGCAGGTGAGCGCGGACTGGGCCGACGACGGCGCCGTCAACGGCTCGGTGCCGGCCGCTCCGAGCGCGGTGGTGCAGGGGCAGGTGCCCGGCGGGCGCTCCTACACCGTCAA
>JAWVEW010000208.1:0-2736 GCA_033856495.1 Miltoncostaeaceae bacterium
GAGGTTGGAGAGGTCCAGCTCCAGGGTGAACGCCGCCACGACGGCCGTGAGGGCGCCGACCGTCATGTCGATGACGAAGTGGCCCGCGCCGAGCAGGATCAGGCCTCCGCGGTCGGGGGCCTCGTCCTCCCTGGTGGCCCGGGGGGCCGTCGCGACCGTCACCGGCGCCGCGCCCCCGCGGTCCCCCTGCACGGTTCCCTAAGGTCGGGGGCGATGCCCGGCCACCGCCCCATCCTCGGCCGCGACGTGCACGCGGCGATGCGCCGCTTCGGCCCCGAGGACGCCGATCCGGATGCGCTCGAGGCCTGGGTGGCGGAGGACGATCGCTTCTTCACGCTGGACGAGCTCCTCGCCGCCTGCCCTCCCGAGCGGGTGGGGCTGTCGGAGGGCGCCTACCTATGGCTTTTCGCGCAGCTCTTCGGCGAGTTCGAGTGAGGTGAGGGCGTCCTTCTCGGCGTCCCCCACGCCCATCGCCTCCAGCGTGGCCGAGGCCTCGATCTTGCGCCGGCCCGGGATCCACCAGCCCTCGTCGGTCATCAGCCGGTAGATGCGGACGGCCACGACGGCGAACGCCATGCTCGCCAGCAGGGCGACCAGCCAGGTCGTCCCGCCCGCGTCGATGCCGAACACGCCGCCCTTCTCGCTCGGCTCGCGGGCGGAGACGATCGGGCTGAAGACCAGGCCCCACAGCAGGAAGACGAACGCCCCCAGGCCGAGCGCGTGCAGCTGCCAGCGCTGCGGCAGCCGCGACGCGAGCACGTGCGCCACGACGCCGTAGAGGACCATCACCGCCGCAACGACGACGAGAGTGACGTAGAAGCCCCGCTGCCGGATGATGCCCTGGCTCGCGCCGGCCAGCTTGCCGAGGGCGGACGCGAAGTCCTGGTCGCTCCAGCGGCGGCCGAAGAAGCCGCGCTGATAGCCGTCCTGCATGACGACCAGCCAGGCGGCCGCTCCCAGGCCCCCTCCGATCACCACGCCGCCCAGGCTCCGCGCGGCTGCGGCGGCGAGTGCCGGCAGGCCCGCCGCCTGCGACAGCCGCGGCCTGGCGACGTCGCTCATGGCGCGATCTTATCGTCCTCGAGTCCGGGTCCGTCGAGGGCGGCGTCCGGGTTCGCGCGCAGCCACGCGATGCGCAGGTAGAGGTCACGGTCGGCGACATCCGCCTCCAGGTCGAAGCCGACGCCGCACAGCGGGCAGACCGTGAAGGACTGGAAGGCGGGGATTCCGTCCGCGTCCACCTCGCCGGTCGGGAACAGCAGGAGGTCCCCGAAGCACTCCGGAGTGGGGCAGCGGATGCGGGCGTCGACGTTGGCGAAGAGGCTCTTGGAGAGCCGGGGCGGGGGCATGGGCTGGCTCCGGTCGTTCGCGCTATCTTTCCGAAAGCATTGGGCCGGAGAGTAGTCGCATCCCGGCTTTCGGCAAATGGTAGATTTCTCCCCGGATATCGGGGCCTTTGGCGGCCCCCGCGGAGGGAGCTCACATGTCGCGCACCTATCAAGACCTCCTCGCCGAGGCCCGCACGCAGGTCCCCGAGGTCGAGGTCGCCGAGCTCGCGGAGCGCATCGGCGAGCCCGACGCGCCGGTCGTCATCGACGTCCGCGAGCGCAGCGAGTGGGACGAGGGCCACATTCCCGGCGCCGTCCACGTGCCCCGCGGCTTCCTGGAGAGCCGCATCGGCGGCGTCGCGAGCCCGGATCAGGAGGTCGTGCTCTCCTGCGCCAGCGGCATGCGCTCGCTGCTCGCGGGCCGCACCCTCGCCGAGATGGGCTACACGAACGTCCAGAGCCTCGCCGGCGGCTTCACCCGCTGGAAGCAGAGCGGCCAGCGCTACGACGTGCCGCGCACCCTCACGGGCGACCAGCGCTCGCGCTATAGCCGCCACGTCCTGATCCCCGAGGTGGGGGAGGCCGGCCAGCTCAAGCTGCTCGACAGCAAGGTGCTGCTGGTCGGCGCCGGCGGGCTCGGCTCGCCCGCAGCGCTCTACCTCGCCGCGGCGGGCGTCGGCACGCTGGGGCTGGTCGACGACGACGTGGTCGACGAGAGCAACCTGCAGCGGCAGATCATCCACACGACCGACCGGCTCGGCATGCCCAAGGGGGAGTCCGCGAAGATCGCGATCGCCGCGCTCAACCCCGAGGTGCGGGTGAACGTGCACCAGACGAGGGTGAACCGCGACAACGTGCTCGACCTGCTGGAGCGCTACGACGTGATCGTGGACGGGGCCGACAACTTCCCCACCCGCTACCTGCTGAGCGACGCGTCGCTCATGACGCGCACGCCGCTCGTGCACGCGAGCATCCTCCGCTTCGACGGCCATGCCTCCGTCTTCCTGCCCTACGAGGGCCCGTGCTACCGCTGCCTGTTCCCCGAGCCGCCGCCGCCGGACCTGGCGCCCTCGTGCGGCGAGGCCGGCGTGCTGGGCGTGCTCTGCGGGGTGATGGGGACGATCCAGGCCAACGAGGCGATCAAGGTGCTGCTCGGCATCGGCGACACCCTCTCCGGGCGGCTGCTCGCCTACAACGCGCTCGAGATGACCTTCACCGAGTACCGGGTGCGCCGCGACCCGAACTGCCCGGCCTGCGGGCCGGACGCGGTGCTCGAGTTCAAGGATTACGACGCCTGGTGCGCCGGGATCGGCCAGCACGCCGCGGAGCCCGCCGGGGTCAGCGCGTGAGCGTCGTCCGCATCCCGCCGGTCCTGCGGGCCGCGACCGGCGGGCAGCGGGAGGTCCAG
>JAWVEW010000209.1:0-3242 GCA_033856495.1 Miltoncostaeaceae bacterium
TCAGCTCTCCACGTCGTCGCGGTAGAGCGCGTAGGCGTCGCTGTACTCCATCACCCGCGCCACCTCGGAGACGAAGCCCTCGTCGTAGCCGGCCCGGCGCAGGAGGTGGAAGCCCATCTCCATGCCCGAGGCGATGCCGCCGGCGGTGACGATCCGGCCCTGGTCGACCACCCGCGCCCGGCTGATCCGGCAGGCCGGGGCGATGTCGGCGAGGCGGTCCAGCGGCACCTTGCCGGGCGGGTTTGCCTCCACCCGGTCCGGCTCCTTGCGGTTGGTGGCGCTGATGCCGTCGAGCAGGCCCATCGTGCCGTAGATCCAGGAGCCGGTGCAGACGCTGGTGAGCATCGTCGACTCGGGCAGGTCGCGGATGAACTCGTGCAGGCGCCCGTTGTGCAGCTCCTGGCGGGTGCCGAAGCCGCCGGGGATGAGGAAGGCGTCCATCGCCGGGCGGTCGGCGAAGGCGTAGTTGGGAAGCACCGTGAAGCCCGCCTGGGTCTGCACCGGGCGCAGGGCGTCGGCGATCAGGAAGGCGTCGAGCTCCGGGTCGAAGCGGCGTGCGACCGAGAAGACGCCGTAGGGGGCCGCGAAGTCGACGATCTCGGCGTCCTTGAAGACGTAGATGCCGAGGCGGAAGCCGGGGATGCGGGCTGGTGGCATGGGATCTCCTGGGAGGGGGTGGGGGTGGGGGTGGGGTGGGGGGGTCAGGGCACGGCGACCAGCGCCCGGCGCTTGCGGTAGCCGGCGACGCTGGCCATCGGAGGCCGTTCGGCAACCTCCAGCGGACGCTCGCTCAGGACGTGGGCGCCGCCGGGGCCGGCCGGCAGCGGCCGCAGGTAGGGACCGACCGCCGCCAGCGCGTCCGGAGCGCGGCCGTCCTCCGCCAGGCGGCGGAGCACCGCCTGGCCGATCACGTACGCCATCTCGCCAAGGGCCGACGGGGGCTGGTGGCGGTGGCGGCGCTCGCCCAGATCGACCTGAGCCATCGGCTCCAGCCCGAAGCGGCGGACGATGTCGAGGAGGAGCCCGATCTCGACCGCATAGCCGCTCATGAACGGAAGCCGCTCGAGCAGCGTCCGCCGGCCGGCGGCCTCGCCGGCAAGCGGCTGCAGGAAGGCGCCGAGCTCGGGATAGAAGAGGCCGATCAGTGGACGCGCGCAGATCTCGGTCACCCGGCCGCCGCCCTCCGCCGCCTCGCCCAGCGGCCGCCGGTAGAGGCCCTTCACATAGCCGACCGCGGGCTCGGTGAGCAGGGGCGCCAGCAGGCCCGGCACGAACGCCGGGTCGAAGTCGCGGAGGTCGCTGTCGAGCCAGACGACCAGATCGCCGGAGGTCGCCGCCAGGCTCTTCCAGAGCGCCTCGCCCTTGCCGTCGCGTGTGCCGACCTCGGGCAGGATGTCGGCCAACTGGAAGACCTCGGCCCCCGCCTCGGACGCGATCCGGGCCGTGTCGTCCGCACTGTCGCCGTCCACGATCGCGACCTGGTCAACCAGCCCGACCTCGTCGACCCAGTGCCGGCGCACCGCCTCGACGATCGGCCCGACCGTGTCGGCCACCTCGAGCGTCGGCAGGCAGACCGAGACGCTGAGCCCGAGCGCGCGCTTTCGCCCCGCGAGCTCCTCGGGATCGAAGTCGGCGCCCTGGTAGGTCCGCTGCGCGAGCCAGTCCTCGGTCCTCATCGGACTCAAACCTGCGACGGCAGCAACTGCTCGAGCGCGACGTCCGGGTCCGCGAGGCGGGCGGCGTCGACCGAGGTCCTGGCGCGGATGAGGCCCTGGATGGCGTCGGTCACGCCCCAGACGTTCACGTTCATCCCGGCCGAGACCCTGCCCGCCGCGTCGAGCCAGAACGCCACGAACTCACGGCCCGCCGGGTCTCCCCGGAAGACGACCCGGTCGCCGGGCTCGGCGAGGCCCGAGTACTCCATCCCGACCTCGTACTGGTCCGAGAAGAAGTAGGGGATCCGCTCGTAGGGCTCGCCGCGCCCGAGCATGTTGCGCGCGGCCGTCGGCCCCTGGTTGAGCGCGTTGGCCCAGTGCTCCACGCGCACGTTGCGCTCGAAGAGCGGGTGCCAGGCGTTGGCGACGTCGCCGGCCGCGAAGATGCCCGGCACGCTGGTCTCCAGGTGGGCGTCCACCAGGATGCCGTTGTCCAGCGCCAGCCCCGCGGCTGCCGCCAGCTCCGTGCGGGGGAGCACACCGATGCCCGCCAGCACCAGGTCGCACTCGATCAGCCGGCCATCGGCGAGTCGCACTCCCTCGACCGAACCCGCTCCCTCGAGGCGCTCGACGCCCGCGCCCGTCAGCACGCGCACGCCGTGCTCGCGGTGGATGTCGGCGTAGATCCGGCCGAGCTCGGGTCCGAGCACCCGCTCGAGCGGCACAGATGCCTGCTCGATGAGGGTCACCTCCAGGCCCTTCTGGCGCGCCGAGGCGGCCACCTCGGCACCGATCCACCCGGCTCCGATGACCGCTGCCCGCCCTCCGCGCTCCAGACGCGCGCGCAGCGCATCGGCGTCGGCCAGGTCCCGCAGGTAGTGAACGCCATCGAGCCCCGCCCCCGGGATCGCGAGCCGACGCGGCTCGGCACCGACGGCGAGGAGCAGGCGGTCGAAGCCGAGCCGCTCCCCGCCGAGCACCACCGCCCGCCCCTGGGGGTCGATGGCGCTCACCGTGGTGTCGGTCCGCAGCTCGATCTCGTGCTCGGCGTAGAAGGCCGCGTCGTGCACGAAGACCTTCGCCCGCTCGGACTCGCCGCGCAGGTAGTCCTTGGAGAGCGGCGGGCGCTCGTAGGGCCGGTCCGGCTCGGCGCCGATGAGCACCAGGCGACCGTCGTAGCCCTCCGTCCGAAGGGTCTCGGCCGCCTTGGCGCCGGCGAGGCTCGCCCCGACGATGACGTGACTGGATCGTGCGCTCACGTTTCTCCCTTTCCTAGTGCAGGTGGCCGGGGCCGGCGCCGGCGCCGATCAGCTCGAGGAACTCCTGGCGCGTGCGCGGGTCGTCGCGCACCAGGCCGCGAAGGGCCGAGGTGCGGGTGCGCGCGCCGGGCTGGCGCACGCCGCGCAGGCTCATGCACAGGTGGGTCGCCTCCAGCACGACGCCCACTCCCCGCGGGCGCAGCTCGCGCTCGAGCCAATCGGCCACCTGCATCGTCAGGCGCTCCTGCACGTGCAGCCGCCGCGCGCAGCTCTCCACGACGCGCGGGAGCTTCGAGAGGCCGACGATCCGCTCCCCGGGCAGGTAGCC
>JAWVEW010000210.1:0-3556 GCA_033856495.1 Miltoncostaeaceae bacterium
GGACGAGGCCCCCGACCGCGGAGGCCTGATCCTGCTCGGCGCGGGCCACTTCGTCATCGACATGACGGTCGGCGCCCTCACGGCCGTCGTGGCGGCGTTCACCCTGGAGCTGGACCTCTCCAACCTCGCGGCCTCCATGATCGTCGGCACCTCGACCCTGGCCTCGTCGGCGATCCAGCCCCTCTTCGGCCTCCGGGCCGACCGCCGGCCGTCGACGCACTTCCTCTGGGGAGGCGTGGCGCTCGCCGGCGCGGGGCTGGCGGCGGCCGGGTTGGCCGGAAGCTACGGCCTGGTGCTGACGTGCGTCGCGGCCTCGGGCCTGGGCGTCGCCGCCTTCCATCCCGAGGCCGCGCGGGTGGCGAGCGCGCTGTCGGGGGCGCGCAGGGCCACCGGCATGGCCTGGTTCAGCGTCGGCGGCAACGTCGGGTTCGCCGCCGGGCCCTTCGTGGCCGCCGCCTTCCTGCCCTGGCTCGGCGTCCGGGCCACGCTCGTGTTCGTCGTGCCGGCCGTCGCGGTGAGCGCGCTCCTCCTGGCGAAGCTGGCGCGGGTGTCCCCGCCGCCGGCCGGACCGGGCGGCATTGCGGCCGGGCCCTCGCGGCGGGACGCGATGGGCCTGCTGGTCGGCGTGGTCGTGCTGCGGACCTGGGTGCAGTTCGGGCTCCTGACCATGGGCCCGCTGCTCCTGGTGCACGAGCGCGGCTACTCCGACGCCGGCGCCGCCATCGCACTGGGGGCGTTCTCGCTGGCGGGGGCGCTCGGGACGATCGCGGGCGGGATCGTCGCGGACCGACTCGACGGCCGGCGCCTCCTCGCGGTCTCCATGCCGCTGGCGGCGCCCCTCGTCCTGGGCTTCCTGCTCGTTCCGGGCGCGGGCGGGGTCGCGCTGCTGGCGCTGGCCGGATTCCTCACCCTGGCCTCGTTCTCGGCCACCGTGGTGATGGGCCAGGAATACCTGCCCGGACGGCCGGCGCTCGCAGCCGGGCTGATGATCGGGTTCGCCGCAATCGGCTCGGCCGCCCCGGGGCTGGCGCTGCTCGGCGCCCTCGCCGACGCGGCGGGCAGGGACGCGGCGATCTGGGCGATCGCCGCGCTCGCGGTCTCGGCGGGGGCGCTCGCGCTGCTCCTTCCGGCGGCCGGCCGACGGGCCCGCACGTGACGCCCAGCAGGCGCCGCCCGCCGCCGGCGTCCGACGACCTCTTCGCCGGGCTGGTCGCCGAGCGGGCCGCGGAGGGACGGCCGCTGGCGACCCGGATGCGGCCGACGAGCCTCGACGACGTCGTGGGCCAGTCGACGCTGCTCGGCCCGGACGGGTTCCTGCGCCGGGCGATCGCCGAGGACCGGGTGCCCTCGCTGATCCTCTACGGGCCCCCCGGCAGCGGGAAGACGACCCTGGCGCGGGTGGTCGCCGCCTCGACGCGGGCGGCCTTCGAGGACCTCTCGGCGGTCTCGGCGGGCCTCCCCGACGTGCGCGCGGTGATGGGCCGGGCGCGCGACCGGCTGGCCGCGGACGGCCGCCGCACCGTGCTCTTCCTCGACGAGATCCACCGCTTCAACAAGGCCCAGCAGGACGCACTGCTGCCGGCGATCGAGGACGGCCTGCTGACCCTGATCGGGGCGACCACCGAGAACCCCTACTACGAGGTCAACTCGGCGCTGGTGTCGCGCATGCGGGTGCTGGTGCTGGAGCCGCTCTCCACCGAGGAGGTCGGGGTGCTGGTGGACCGCGCGGTGGCCGACCCTCGCGGTCTCGGGGGCCGGGTGAGGCTCGATCCGGAGGCGCGCGCGGCGCTGATCCTCAGGGCCGGAGGCGACGCCCGACAGGCGCTGAACCTGCTCGAGCAGGCCGCAGCCGGTCTCGCCGACGGGGGCGTGATCGACGTCGCGGCGGTGCAGGCCGCGGCCGGCGGGCGCGCGGTCGTCTACGACCGCGAGGGCGACGCCCACTACGACACGATCTCGGCCTTCATCAAGAGCATGCGCGCCAGCGACCCCGACGCCGTCCTCTACTACCTGGCCGTCATGCTGCACGGGGGCGAGGACCCGAAGTACATCGCCCGCCGCATCGTCGTGGCCGCCAGCGAGGACGTCGGCAACGCCGACCCGCGCGCGCTCGAGGTGGCGACCGCCGCCGCCCGCGCGGTCGAGTTCGTCGGCATGCCGGAGGCCCGGTTCTCCCTGGCGCAGGCGGCCGCGTACATCGCGCTGGCGCCGAAGTCGGACGCCGCCAAGAAGGGGATCAACGCAGCGCTGGCGCTGGTGGAGCAGGAGGGCGCGCGCCGGCCGCCGCTGGCGCTGCGCGACGCGAGCCGGCCCAACGCCCGCCACTTCGGCCACGGCCAGGGCTACCGCTCCCCGCACGACGCGCCCGACGGGGTGCTGGACGAGTCGCTGATGCCGGAGGGGCTCGAGGGCACCCGGCTCCACCACCCCACCGACCGCGGGCCCGAGGGCGAGCTCGCCCGGCGCCTGCAGCGCCTTCGCGGCCACGGCCCCGAGACGCAGGAGGAGCCCTTCTGAACACGCCCCACGATGACCTGACGGCTGCCGAGCGCGCCCGCGTCGCCCCCTACGTCACCGACACCGAGGGTCCGGTGTTCGCGCTCCGGAACCTGCCCGAGGCGGTCAAGGGGGCCCTGTTCGCGCGCTACTCGCGCAGCCCCAAGTCGTTGCGACGCCTGCTCGTCGACGAATTCCTGCCCCCGGACGACGACGCGCCGCCGCAGGCGGCCGAGGTCGGCAGCGAGCGCGCGGGCGCGCTCTACGAGCGGGTGCTGGGCGAGTATGGCGACGACTCGGTGGCCCAGCTCGGCGCGGCCCACGTGGCGGTCGAGGGGGCCTCCAACCTCCTCACGAAGGCCCTCGAGTGGAACCGGCTGGCGAGCTACCTGGAGCAGTCGACCCGCTACGTGCCGCTGACCGACCGTCCGGGCGGACGCTACCGCTACCACGTCCCGCCGGCGCTGGCCGCGAACCCGGAGCTTGCCCGGCAGTACGAGGAGACCCTGGACGACGCCTTCGACGCCTACTCGGACCTGCTGCCCATCCTGAGCGCGCACGTCGCCGCGCTGCTGCCGGAGGACCCCGGCACCCCCCCGGCGGCGCGCGACCGCGCGGTGCGCGCGCGGGCGCTGGACGCGCTGCGGGGCCTGCTTCCGGCCGCCACGCTCGCGAACGTGGGCGTCTTCGCCTCCGGTCAGGCCTACGAGGCGATGCTGGTGCGGCTGCGCGCGCACCCGCTGGCCGAGGCGCGGGAGTGCGCCGGGCGGATGCTGCGCGAGCTGCGCAAGGTGATCCCCGCCTTCCTCACGCGGGTCGATCGCGAGGACCGCGGCGGCGCCCATTCCCGCTACCTGACGGCAACCGAGCGCGCCACCGCCGCGCTGGCCGAGGAGCTGCTCGACAGCCGCCCGCCGGAGCTGCCCGCCGGCCCGTCCGTGCGGCTCGTGGACTTCGACCCGGACGGCGAGGCGCGCGTGGTGGCGCACGCGCTCTGGCCGTCGAGCGGGCGCGGCCTGGCGGAGGTGCGCGGGCGGGCGGACGCACTGTCGACGATTGA
>JAWVEW010000211.1:0-3216 GCA_033856495.1 Miltoncostaeaceae bacterium
CTGGACCTACGACGACTGGGGCGGCTGGTACGACCACGTCAAGCCGCCGCGGGTGGACAAGTACGGCTACGGCTTCCGGGCGCCGGCGCTGCTGGTGAGCGCCTACGCCAAGAAGGGGCACATCGACAGCACCACGCTGGACTTCACGTCATATCTGGCCTTCATCGAGCACAACTGGGGGCTCAAGCCGCTCGCACAGCGCGATGCGGCCGCGCTCAGGGAGGGGCGGGACCTCACCAGCGCGTTCGACTTCACCAAACCGCCCCGGATGGCGGTCTTCCTGCAGGGCCAGCGCCGTCCGCCGCCCGTGGACTCGACCAAGCGATGGGTGATCTACGTGCTCTACGGAGGAGCGATGGTGTTCGCAGGGCTCGTCATCGGCCTGGCGGCGCTGGTGACGGCGCGCCGCCGTCGTCCGCCCGGCGCCCCCGGCCGGCGACTGTTCGGGAGGGCGGGGTCGTGAGGCGCCGCCTCCGGCTGCTCGGCGGCCTGGCGCTCGGCCTGGCCGCCGCGCTGGGGCCGGCCGCCGCCGCCCAGGGGGCCACCCCCGGCGGCGACGTCCTCATCCAGACGCTGCCGGCCGTCCCCAACGCCCGGTTCATCACCCACGGGATCACCTTCACCGCCAACGCGGGCGGCGTCGTGCGGATCCCGGCCGCCGTCCTCGGGCGCTTCAACGGGCCCAACGGCGGCCCGCTCGGGGTGCGTGTGCCGGACTGCGGCCCGGGCAAATGCCTTCCGCGGGGCGGCAGGGCCCAGTTCGACCGCTGGTACGGCTCGCGGGGTGGGACGAGGCTGCCCACCGCCGCCTTCAAGACCTGGTACCCCTTTGCCTGGAGCTTCGTCGACAAGGACGGCAAGGGGGTCGACGCAAAGACGGTCAACAAGATCGTCATCAAGAGCTCCGTGGGCGAGGTCAAGTCCTACGTCGGCCGTGACGTCCAGCGGGCGCAGATGCTGCAGGCGCAGAGGGTGGTCTCGCGCCAGGGCGGGCCCCACGTGACC
Source organism: Miltoncostaeaceae bacterium (assembly GCA_033856495.1). Classification (GTDB taxonomy): domain Bacteria; phylum Actinomycetota; class Thermoleophilia; order Miltoncostaeales; family Miltoncostaeaceae; genus JAWVEW01. The sequence goes on from JAWVEW010000211.1 coordinate 1,006, forward strand.
CCGATCCAGTATCGCGTGAAGAGCGTCTTCATCTCGGGCACGAACGTCGTCACGTCGCTCCAGCAGGACTTCTTCCCGGCCGCCCAGGCCCACAAGGCCCTCCAGCTGATCTTCTACCAGGCCCGGTTCACGGCCCGCGACGCCCTCTTCCGCACCCCCATCGGCTCCGGCATCATCCTCACCTTCCCGGACGGCTCGCAGCAGACGAGGGCATTCCAGGGGAACGCCGAGATCGTGCTGCCGGCCCTGCCGCGCGGGAAGTACGAGGTGCGGGTCGACGCGCCGGGCTGGTCCTTCACGCGCCCGGTCACGCTGTCGCGGAACCAGGACGTGACGCTCCAGGTCATCAGCTACCTCGACCTCGCGGTGGTGCTGGTGCTGCTGCTGTCGGTCGCCATCACCCTCGTGGTGGTCCGCCGGCCGCACCTGATCGGCCTCACCCGGCGGGAGAAGAAGCCCAGGAGGCGGCGCACGCTGCCGGCCGGCGGGCTGGCCAGGCGCGCGCGGGCCCTCAGGAGGCCCCCGGAGCGGACGAACTCGCCGGCGGAGGACCGGTGACGTCGCGCGCGACGCCGGCCGTGCTCGCACGGGCCGCGCTGCGCGTGCGCCTGCTGCTCGTGCTCGCCCTCCTGGCCGGCCTCTGCGCCGGCGCGGCTCCCTCCCGGGCGGCGGTGCCCGCGGGCTCCGGCACTCAGGATCCGATCCCGGTGCTCGCCTACTACTACATCTGGTTCCAGGGCAGCTCCTGGAACCGGGCCAAGATCGACTACCCGATCCTCGGCCGCTACTGGAGCGACGACGAGGCGGTCATGACCCAGCACGTCCGCTGGGCCAAGCGCGCCGGGATCGACGGCTTCATCGTCAGCTGGAAGTCCACGCTGCCGCTGGACCCGCGCCTCGAGAAGCTGATCAAGGTCGCCGAGCGGGAGAACTTCAAGCTCGCGATCATCTACCAGGGCCTCGACTTCGAGCGCCGGGCGCTGCCGGCGAGCCGGGTCCTGCGGGACCTCCAGATCTTCTCCCAGACCTTCGCGAAGAGCCCGGTCTTCCGGATCTTCGGCTCGAAGCCGCTCGTGATCTGGTCCGGCACCTGGAAGTTCACGCACGCCGAGGTCGCGGCGGTGGCCTCGCAGGTGCGGCCCAACATGCTCCTGCTCGCAACCGAGAAGAACGTCGCCGGGTATCTGCGGCTCGCCGACGTCGTGGACGGCGACGCGTACTACTGGTCGTCGGTCGACCCGATCAAGAACGCGAACCTCCACCAGGACAAGCTCGACGAGATGAGCCGCGTGATCCACGACCACGGCGGCCTCTGGATCGCTCCCGCCGCCCCCGGGTACGACGCCCGGCTGCTGGGCGGGCACATCGTCGTGCCGCGGCGCAACGGCCAGACCCTGATCAAGGAGCTGAACGTCGCGATCAACTCCGGGCCCGACGCCATCGGCCTCATCAGCTGGAACGAGTTCAGCGAGAACTCGCACGTCGAGCCGAGCCAGAAGTACGGATCCCAGTCGCTGGAGGTGCTCGCCACGGCGCTGGGCACCCACTTCCCGCCCGACGCGGCAAAGGTCTCGGACGAGGCCGCCGCCACGGGCGGGCTGAGCCGCGCCGTTCCCGCGCTGATCGGGCTGGGCGCGCTGATCCTGGTCGGCGTGTGGATCATCGTGAAGCGGGGGCGGAAGGGGCAGTCGGGCGGGGGCGGGGACGAGCGGCCGCATGCGGCCTGAGCGGCCGCCCGGCGGGAGGGGGCCCGGCTGAGGCGGTGGTGCGCCGGAGTCCGCTCCGGCGGTGGAGGGCTCCTCGTCCTCGCGGCCGCCGCCGCCGCGATCCTCGGGGCGGCGACGGCGCGCGGGGCGCCGCCGCCCGGCTGCTCGGTCAGCGGCCCGCCGTCCGGCGCCTATGCGATCACGTTGTGCATCGCCAGCCCGGCCTCGGGCGCGGCGGTGAGCGGCGACCAGCCGGTGGCCCTGACCGCGAGCGTCAGCGGCACGGACCCCGGCATCCGCCGGGTGAGCGTCACGCTCGACGGGGCCGACCTGATCACGGACTTCGAGGCCCCGTTCGCGTTCACCCTGCCCACCGCGCGCTTCCCGGACGGGCGCAGGCGGCTGACCGCCACGGCGCTCCTGCGCGACGGGACCACGACCGCCGCGGCCAGCATTCCGCTCTACTTCCGAAACGGCGTGCGGCAGCCGCCCGCCAACCCGCTGT
>JAWVEW010000212.1:0-11440 GCA_033856495.1 Miltoncostaeaceae bacterium
GGTCGATCGCGATCGCCCGCAGGCCGATCAGGGCCAGCGTCCGGGACACCCCCTCCCAGGCGAGGCCGCTCGCCAGCCAGCCCGGCAGGATGAGCGCCGGAGGGCCGTCGCCGCGAACCCTCACAGCCAGCCGCGATCCGTCGTCGGCGGTGATCCAGCTGAGGCTCGACACGCCGCGCGACCCCCTCCCGGTTCGCCCGCGCGCCGCGGGCGACCCCCGCCTGGGAGGCCCGCGGCGCCGAGGCAGGGCACCATAGACCGGGCCACTCTCAGCTGACTCACGCGCCACTGACGGACGGCTTCAGGGGGCGGCCAGACGACCGCCGCCGGGGCCCGGCCGCCCCGCCGTCAGCGTGAGGCGCCCACCGGGCCGGCCTCGCCCCTCAGCAGCTCGGCGTAGAGGGCACGGGTCTCCGCGCTCGGCTCGACGCCCAGCTCCCGCCGCAGCACCGCCCGGCAGAGGTGGTACTGCCGGAGCGCGAGCGCGCGCTCGCCCGCGTGCGCGTACACGCGCATGAGCGCGCGATGCCAGCCCTCGCGCTCCGGATCGAGACCCAGCAGCCGGCGGTAGCGGGGCGCGGCGGCCTCCGGACGCCCCTCGGCGACGAGCGCCTCCGCCAGCCGCTCGAGCACGTCCTGGTAGGCGTCCTCGACCTCGGCGCGGCGTGCCTCGGCCCAGCGCTCGTAGGGCCACTCCGGAAGGAGCTGGCCCGTGTAGGCGGACTCGGCCGCAGCGAGCCGCTCGAGCCGCGAGCGAGCGGGAGCGCGGCCGGCGCTCCTGGCGAGCGCCAGGAACTCGGCGGCGTCCCAGCCGTCCGCGTCCCCCAGGGCCAGTCGGTAGGTCTCACCCTCGGTGATCACCAGGGAGGAGACGGCGCCCCGCGCCAGGCCGGGCTCGATCGCCCGCCGCAGCGCGTAGAGCGTCGAGTACAGGGCCGCCAGGCCGCGTGCCGGCGCCAGCTGGGGCCAGAGCCACTCCACCATCGCCTCGCGGTGCACGGGTCCTCCCGCGCAGAGCAGCAGGGCCAGGAGCGCGCGCGCCTTCTGGCGCCCGAAGCCGCTGTCCGGCACCGGCAGGCCGCCGAGCCAGATCGTGAAGCCCCCGAGGGTGACGATCCGCAACGCCGGGCGGGGGCGGGACTCGAGCTGCGCGCGGGCGCGGCGGGCGGCGCTTCGGACGCGCGAGTCGCGGTCGCGCAGGAGCCGGCCCACGGTGTCGGCGTCGACGCCGGCTGCGTCGGCCGCGACCTCGGCGAGCTCGGCGCGCGCCTCGGGCCCGGCGCCCCGAAGGAGCAGGACGCAGTCCCGGAAGACCTCGCCCCCGCAGGCCCGGGCCAGCTCGGCCGCGGTGCCGGGGGGGCCGATTCCGGCGGCCAGCGCCCGCGCCAGCAGGACCCCCGCGAGCGAGCGCTCCCGCCGCGCCCACAGCTCCACGAGGCCAGCCCCTGGGGCATGCGCCGAGCGCTCGAGGCAGGCCCCCAGGAGCTCGTCGCCCCGCCGCGCACCGGCCCAGACCGTTGCGCCGACCAGCTCGGCGCGCGCCCGCGCCCACGGCGCCGACGCCCGGTCGGCGGCCGCCAGCGCCTCCTCGACGAGGTCCCGGGCGAGCGGGACCCGGCTGGCGCGCCAGGCCGCGTGCGCGAGGTCGACCAGCACCATCGCCTCCTCGAACGCGTGGCCGCCGGCCCGCAGCCCGGCCCGGGCCGCCTCCACGCGCGCCTCGACGGCCGTCCCGTCGCCGCGCTCGGCGGCCAGGCGCGCGGCCGCGGCGTGGTAGCGGTGAGCGCGCACCAGGCTGCCCAGGCTGGCGAAGATCGGGGTGGTGCGGTCGATCTCCGCCGCCAGCTCGTCCCAGCGGCGAAGGCCGACGAGCGCGTCGAAGCGCAGCCAGCCGAGCACGGGCGCGGCGACGCGCGCCAGCCCCCGCCGCTCGGCGGCGTCGGCGATCCGCGTCACCTCGGCCAGCGCGTCCGCGTGGCGGCCGAGGTCGTTCAGCACGATCGCGCGCCAGGCGGTGGCGTAGGGCAGGAGGCCGTGCAGGTCGTCGGCCTCGTGGCGCTCGACTTCCGCGATCGCGAGGTCGAGCCCGCCGAGCGCCGCCTCGCTGCGACCGAGCGGGTGGTCGATGTAGAAGGCGCGGCTGGCGACGATCTCGGCGCGCTGGAGCGGGCCGTGCCCCCCCGGCGTCGACTCGACCGCCCGCAGCTCGGCGTCCGCCTCCTCGTAGCGCGAGGCGTAGCCGTAGATGGTCGCCAGGCGCACGCGCGCCGCGGGCGCCATGCCGGCGGAGGGATCGATCCGCGCCAGGCAGCGGCGGCCGATCTCGATCGCGCGCTCGTGGTGGCCGCCGGCGGTCGCCATGGCCCGCATCAGGCGGAAGAGGGCGAGCGCCGCGCGCTCCTCCTCGCCGAGCTCGATCAGCCGCTCGATGGCGCCCTCGAGGGCGGTGAAGGCGGCGAGGAAGTCGGCCCGGTTGTAGCGCAGCGACGCGTCGGCCAGCATCAGGCCCGGCCGGTCCGACCAGAGCCGGCGCGGGATCCGGTCCAGCCAGGCGCCGAGGGTCTCGGCCTCCGGTGTGCCGACCATCTCCTCGGCGATCGGCTCGAGGGCGTCGACCGCGGCCATCATGTCCTCCGCCAGGAGGAAGTGCCGCACGGCCTCCGAGCGCTCGCCGGCGTCCGACCAGGCCGTGCCGGCGCGGCGGTGCAGCTCGCGCATCCGCTCGGGATCGCGCTCGGCGAGGCGGCGGCGCAGGAAGGCCTGGAAGAGCTGGTGGTAGCGGTACCACTCGCCCTCCGCCGCGAGCCGCACCGTGAAGAAGTGGCCGGTCACGAGGCTCTCGATGATCGTGCGGGCGTCCGGGCGGCCGGTGAGCGCCTCCGCCAGCCGCGGGGTGAAGCGCTCGAGCACCGAGGTGGCGACGAGGAACTCCTGGGTCGGCTGCGGCTGGCGGAGCAGCACCTCCTCCGCCAGGTAATCGAAGAGGTGCGCCCCGATCGCGAAGGCCGGCTCGCGTCCCCCGCGCTCGTCCGCGCCCGCGCGCCCGGCCTCGACAGGGCCGACGGCCGCCGCCAGCGGGTCCTCCGATCGGGCCGCCAGGAGCAGTCCCGTCACCCATCCCTCGGTGCGCCGGTGGAGCTCGGCCACCGACCCGTCGGGCAGCGCGAGGCCGGCGGAGCGCAGGAGCTCGCGGGCCTCCGCCTCGCTGAGGGCCAGCTCGCGCTCGCCCAGCTCCAGCACGCCGGCCGCCCGCAGGCGGCCGAGCGGCACCGGCACCGCCGTCCGGCTCGCCAGCGCGAGGTGCACGAGGGGCGGCAGGTCGCGCACGAGCAGCGCCAGCGTGGCCGCCGCCTGGCCGCGCAGCGTGTGCACGTCGTCGAGCACGAGCACGAAGTCGTCGGCGATGGTTGCCACCACCTCGTTGCTGAGCTCGCCTACCTGCTCCTCGGCGGAGCCCTGCAGGGACAGGCCGGCGCCGAAGCCTGGAAAGCGCTCCGCGAGGCCGGCCGCCACGTGCGCCAACAGCGGGCGCGCCTCGCCGAGGCGCTCGTCGCACGAGCACCAGACCCACGGCTGTACGGCGAGCGGAAGGGCCTGGGCGAGGAGGGTGCTCTTGCCGTAGCCGGCGGCGGCGGCGATCACGACGAGGCGTCCGGCCAGCCCGGCGACCAGGCGCTCCACCAGCCGCGGCCGCGGCAGGGCGTCCTCGCGGACACGCGGCGGCTGAAGGCGTGCGCGGAGGATTCCGCGGGCCACGTCTAGACCGGGATTGGCTCTCGGAGGCGCGCCGCGGCTTCGCGACCGCTTCGTCGACAGCCCGTCAGCCGGCCCGCCCCCTTCGCTCGCGCGGCCGCCGCCGCGTCGACAGGAAGCTTATTTCGGGATCGACGCCCCCGGCAACCGCGCCGGGGGCCCGTGGTAATGTGCCGGCGTCGCTCGATCCTCCCCTCGCGCCCGGTCCTCCGAGGGCGGCGGCGCCCCCGGCCCGCCGCGCGGCGAGGGCCGCTCTCCGTCGGCGCCCCCATTGCCCTTCCCGCTCGGGCTGGTGGACCTCCTCAAGGCCGCGCTGCGCCTCTACCGCGCGTGCCCGCGGCCCTTCCTGGTGATCTCGGCGATCGTCGCGATCCCGGCCGGCGCGCTCGACATCGCCACCACGCTGAGCTCCAGCCGGCCGCAGGGCGACACCGGTCGCACGGCGACCCAGCTCCTGATCCAGTTCGTCCCGGCGCTGCTGCTCTCCACGATCGGCGCGGTCGCCGCGACGATCGCGGTCATGGATCACCTGGCGGGCAGCCGGCCCTCGCTCTCGCGCTGCTTCGAGCCGGTCGGGGAGCGCTTCTGGCCGCTGGTGGGGACGCTGGCGGTGATCGCGGTCGCCGTCGTGGGCTCCGTGGTCGCCGCCGTCACGCTGCTCCCGATGGCGCTGGTGCTCGCGCTCGTGGTCCTGACCGTCTACCTGTTCGTGATGTGGCTGTTCGCGCCTCAGGCGGCCGTCATCGAACGGAGGGGGGTGCGGGCCGCGCTGGCGCGCAGCCGGGAGCTCGTGGCGGGCGCCTGGCTGTCGGTGTTCGCCGTGTTCGTCGTCATCCAGGCGATCACGCTGCTCGCCGAGGTCGCCCTGACGTCGGTCGCCAGGCCCGCCGAGGCGCTCTCCAACAACGGCGAGGTGATCCTCATCGGCTCCTGGAACGTGATCGTGATGATCGTCGTGGAGCCCTTCGCCCTCATCGCGCTGGGACTGCTCTACCTCGATCGCCGTGTGCGTCGGGACGGGGGCTGGCAGGCGGTTCCGGAGCGGGAGAGCGCCGAGCCCCCGATCTGAGGCCCTGAGGCCTCACTCCACGTAGACGGCGCGCGCGGCCTCCTGGGGGATCTCCACCACCTCGCCGCCGTCGACCCGCACCGAGATCGGGCCGCCGAACGGGGCGTGGGCGAGGATCTCCACCGCGGCGTCGGGCATCAGCCCACGCTCGGCGAGGTAGCGCAGGAGGGCGGGGTCCCGGTCGCTGACCCGGCTCACCACCGCGTGCGCCCCCTGCTCGAGCTCGAGCAGGCGGCCGGTGGTGACCGGGGCGACATGACCGGACGCGGTGGGGATGGGATCGCCGTGCGGGTCGCGGTTCGGGTCGCCGAGCGCGGCCGCGATCCGGGCCACCAGCTCCTCCGAGAGGTGGTGCTCGAGGATCTCGGCCTCCCGGTGGACCTCGTCCCAGGGCACGCCGAGCTTGGAGACGAGGTAGGTCTCCAGCAGTCGGTGGTGGCGGATGACCTCGAGGGCGGCCTGCCGGCCGGTCGCAGTGAGCTCCACGCCCTGGCGCTTGGTCTGCGCCGCGTAGCCCATCTGGTCGAGCTTCTTCAGCATGTTGCTGGCGGAGGCCGCGGTGACGCCGAGCGCCTCGGCGACCTCGGAGGTGGTCACGAGCCGCTCCTCGCCGTCCTCGGCCAGACGATAGATCGTCTTCAGGTAGTCCTGGATGGCCGGACTCGGCCGGCCGGATGACCCCCTCACGCTCAACCGGCTCAGTGTAACCGCGGGCCGGCGAGGCGGCGCGTACCCGCTCCGCTGGCGATGGCGGCCGGGCGGGTGCACGATTCGGGCCGGGCAGCCGTTCGACTCCGAGGCGGGGACCAGCGGCCGACGCTCACCTCGAACCGGGGTCTGGCGCCCGCTCGCGGCGGGTCGATCGACGCCGCCGGGACGGTCCCGCGGCGCCCACCGGCCCCGGCCGTCACCCGCCGAGGCGCGCGCGAGCGCCGAACGTGGGGGCTCGAGGCACCCGTCCCGCCGGTACGGGGAGGAAGCCATGCTCCCCGTCTGGGGGGTTTTGGGCCGCAAACGGGGGGTCGGCCCGAAAAGCGGCTTCGACATAAAAGGTCTCTAACAAACGCGTGGCAGACTGCCCCACATGGCCGGAAGACTCTCACAGATTCGCGATTTGCCGCTGCCGCCGCCGGCTCTGCCGAAGGCGCGCGAGGGGCTCGCAAGGCTCGACCTCTTCGCAGGACTCCCGGAGCGCGACCTCGCACTGCTCGAGAGCCGCCTCCCCATCATCCACTGGCAGCGCGGGGCGCTGATCCCCGAGCTGCTCACCCGTTCAGACCACATCTTCGTGGTTCGGTCCGGGCGCCTGGCGCTGTTCGAGCGCACCGCCCTGGGCCACGAGATCATGATCGCCCTCCTCGAGGTGGGCGCACTCTACTCGACCCTCGGCGGCGTGAGCCTTCCGGGTGTCGCCGCGCTGGAGGACTCGGCGGTCTCGGCCCTCTCGGGCCGGGCGATCGAGAGCCTCACCGCCCGTTACCCACGGCTCGGCTGCAACCTCGCCGGCCTGCTCTCGGAGCGCATGGCGATGCTCCGCGAGACGGTCGCACTCGTCAGCGAGATGCGCGTCGAGGATCGACTCCGTGCTCGCCTGCACCAGCTCGCCGACCGCTTCGGCATCGCCGCCTCCACCGGCGTCCGCCTGTCCCTCGATCTCACCCACGCCCAATGGGCCTCGCTCGTCGGGGCCTCGCGAGAGGCGGTCACCACCGCCTTCGGCAAGCTCAAGGCCCAGAACGCGATCGTCGTCTCGGGCCGGTCGATCACCATTCCATGGGAAGTCGTGCGCGCGCGTGAGGCGAGGCTCGCCGCGCTCGAGCAGGAGTCGGCGGTCGCCTGACTCCCGACGCCCGCGCCGGCTCTGCGCCGGTGTGGGCGTCGTTGCTCATCCCCACGTCGCCCCCCCCGGGGGCGGGTCCGTTCATCCGTCGCCCGGCCAGTGCACGCCCCTCGCGGGAGTGGGCGCTGGCGCGGAGGACCCCCCGTTCGTTTGCGGGCGGATTGGACCGGCGGAGGGTTCGGTGACGGAAGCTCGTGCCTATCGTGACGTTGATGGAGCACATCCATCTCCAAACGACCTTAGGCGACAAGGTGATCGTCATCGAGCGGGCGACCCGCATTCCCGTCCTCTACCGCAGCTGGAGCGAGTGGCGGTTCGAGCGGCTCAGGACGGGCGCTCTTCCTCCCCCTCTGCTGCTCCCCCGCGACAGCTGTTTCTGCGCGCTGTGCTGGGGGGCCGGCCGCTTCTACGAGCCCGCGCCGAACGGCGAGGGCGACGTGCCGCGGACCTGCCCCGCCTGCCAGGGGAGCCGCATACAGCGCTGAGCCAGCGCGCCGCCGCGCCTGGCCGCCGCCCGCCGGCGGCCGAGCGCGCGCCGGCGTCGGCACGAGCTGACGCCTGCTCTGAATTGGCTCGCCAACAGCGATTGCCATGATGGCGCGCCAAAAGGCGATGCGGGGCGAACTGGCCGGGGTGATTGGGGCTGTGAGCCGTATTGCCAATTGACCGTCGCACGAGCGGCCAATTGGCCACGGGCCATTCCGGCATGCCAAACGCATTCCGGCATGGCCCCAGGCAGAGCCTCTGGGCGTGACCGGGATTCCTCCCTCCCTGGCCTGGCTGAGACGCATTGGTCTCCGCTCGGGAGGCCGCCAGCTCGTCAGAGGACGCCAGCGCCCACGCCGTCGGGCGGCTCCTCAGGGGCCTTCAGCGGAGTCACGACGCCCCCGCCTCCCCGGCCGCGGCCTCCGCGGGATCCAGCGCCGCCCGCAGCCGCTCCCGCGCCTCGGCCACGAAGGGCCGGTGCACCTCGAGCCCCGCCGGCCGCCGGCCGAGCCGTGCCGCGACGGCGCACGTCGTGCCGCTGCCGGCGAAGGGGTCGAGCACGATCGCCCCGGGACGGGCGCCGGCGCGGATCACGTACTCCGCGAGCGCCTCCGGCATCGGCGCCGTGTGGGCGACGCCGCGATGCTGGTTGTAGCGCAGCGGCGCCTCGATCACGTTCCCCGGGTCGGCTCCCCCCCGACCGTAGGTGCGCGAGCGGGTGCGGCCGTGGCCGGCCGGAGTCGTGCGACGGGGGGAGGGGTCGAGGGCGCGGCGCTCGATCTCCCGCGCGTCGGTCCGGTAGGGGACCCGGACGGCGTCCAGGTCGAAGTGGGGGCGCCCGCGCGCGAACCAGTAGACGTACTCGAAGGCGTCCTTGGAGCGCGGCCCGAAGCGGCCCGGGATCGCGTTGGGCTTGACCCAGACGTAGGTCTCGATCCAGCGCCAGCCAAGCCCGCGCAGGGCGAGCACCAACTCGTAGACGTAGGGATGGCGCTCGCCGTCCACGACCCGGTCCTTGATGTTCAGGACGAAGCTGCCGGTCGGCCGCGCCGCCGCGAGCATCGCCCGCGCGAACGGAAGGAACCACTCCACGTAGCGGTCGGGCTCGATCCGCGCGTAGTCGCGCATGTTCGCGTACGGGGGGGAGGTGAAGAAGAGATCGACGCTCTCCGGCGGCAGCGCGGGCAGCCACTCGAGCGCGTCCCCCCATGTGACGCCCTCCGCGAGGAGCAGGTCGAGCGCGCCGCTGGCGGGCGGCCCGGGCGGCCTCATCCGTCCCCGCCGGCGCTGCCGCCCATCCCGGCCAGCAGGCCGCGGCCCATGACCCGCTGCGCCAGGCGGCGCGAGGCCTCGTCGATCATCTCGCCGCCCACCATCGCCGCGCCCCGACCGGCCGCCGCCGCCTCGGCGAGGGCGTCCACGATCGCTCGGGCTCGGTCGAAGTCCTCCTGGGAGACGCCGAACGCGGCGTTGAGCGGCTCCACCTGACCCGGGTGGACGCTCCACTTCCCGTCGTAGCCGAGCGCCCGCGCCCGCTCGGCGGAGCGGCGCAGGCCGTCCAGGTCCCGGATGGCGGCGTAGGGACCGTCGATCGCCTGCAGCCCGTTGGCCCTCGCCGCGACGGCGATCCGGCTCAACGGGTAGTGGAAGGCGTCGCCCGGATAGTCGGGAATGGGGGCGCCGATCGTGAGCTGCGGCATCCCCAGCGAGGCCGCGTAGTCGCCGGGCCCGAACACCAGCGCCTCCAATCGGCGTGGACAGGCGGCGGCGATCCGCTCGACGTTCACCAGCCCGCGGGCGCTCTCGATCTGGGCCTCCAGGCCGATGCTCCCCACCGCCAGGCCGCGCCCCCGCTCCAGGAGCGCCAGCAGGTGGTCGGCGAAGCGCACGTGCGATTCGTCCTCGACCTTCGGGAGGATCACGACGTCGATCCTCTCCCCGGCGGCGCCGACGCACGCCTGCAGGTCGTCGAGGCACCACCGGGTGTCCACCGCGTTGATGCGCACACCCACGGTGGGCGCCTGGAAGCGCGCCCCGAGCAGCGTCTCCACCACCCGCTGCCGGGCCTCGTCGCCCTTGGCGTCCGCGACGACCGAGTCCTCGAGGTCGAGGAAGACGAGGTCGGCGGGGATGGTGGGCGCCCGCTGCAGCATCCGCGGGCTGGTGGCCGGGACGGCATGGCAGGAGCGGCGAAGCCGTTCGGGACGGGCGATCGCCCGCGTCACGTTCGACCGGCCCTTCCCCCAGGGGCCTGTCCAAGAGGGCCCCCACCGTCAGACGGCTTCGAACTCATCGCTCCTCGTTGTCCTCGGTCGCGCCCATGGCGCTGCCATCGGCCGCTCCATGCGTCCTCGAGGAGCTCGGCTCTCGCACGCCTGACGGCGGGAACCTCGTTCTTGGACAGGCCCCTCGGGCGCCGGCATCGTAGCGCCGCTCACGGACGGAGTGCGAAGATCCCGCGGTGCGCCGCGGCCCCTTCCACACCCCGCTCTGCGACCTGCTGGGCATCCGCCACCCGATCCTGCTCGCGGGCATGGCGGGCGGCTACACCACCCCCGAGCTCGTGGCGGGCGTCTCGCGCGCCGGTGGCCTCGGGACCTTCGGCGCCACCGGCATGACGGCGGCCGCGCTGGCCGAGGCGGTGGAGCGGGCGCGCGCGCTCACCGATGCCCCGATCGCCGTGAACGTGCTGCTCGCGCCGCCGGCTCCGCCGGACCCCCCCGACGCGGCGCAGCGGGTTCAGGACCACCTCGGCGGCTTCAGGGAGGAGCTCGGGATCCCGCATCCGCCGCCGCGGCCACCAGGTGCCGGGCCGTCCGCTCCGGCCGAGCTGGTGGCGGCCGCGCTGGAGGCGGGCGCCGGCGTGGTCAGCGTCGGGCTTGGGGATCCGGCTCCGCTCGTGCCGCTGGCCCGGGCGGCGGGCGCTCCGGTCCTCGCCATGGTCACGACCGTGGCCGAGGCCCGCCGCGCCGTCGCGTCGGGGGCCGATGCGATCGTCGCCCAGGGCGGGGAGGCGGGCGGGCACCGATCCACCTTCGAGCTGCCCGCCGACGGCAGCCTGCCGATGGTCGGCACCGTGGCGCTGGTGCCGCAGGTCGCCCGCGCGGTGCCCGTGCCGGTGGTGGCTGCGGGGGGGTTGATGGACGGCGGCGGCCTGGTGGCCGCGCTCGCCCTCGGGGCCTGCGGCGTCCAGCTGGGCACCCGCTTCCTGCTCGCCGCCGACAGCGGCGCAACCGCCTCCTACCGGGGCCGGCTGCGGGCCGCCGGCGACACGGACACCGTGGTCACGACGGCGCTCTCCGGCCGCCCGGCGCGCGCGATTCGCAGCCGTCTGCTGGACGGGCTCGAGCGTGGGGGCCCGGGCCCGCTCGGCTGGCCCCGTCAGGCCGCTGCCACGGCCGACGTCCGGGCCGCCGCCGACCGCCTGGGCCGCCCCGAGCTCGCCGCCTACCTGGCGGGCCAGGCCGCCGGGCTCGGCAGCGACGAGGAGCTGCACGCGGAACAGGTCGTGGAGCGGATCGTCGCCGAGGCGCTGGCGACCGTGGAGCGGCTCTCGGCGGCGCTCGGCGCCGGCTGACCGCAGGCTCTAGGGCACCGGCGCCGTCGCAGTCGGCGCCGTCGGAGCCGGCGCGGTGGGGACCGGCGCCGTCGGTGCCGGCGCCGTTGGCGCCGTCGGCGCTGTCGCAGTCGGCGCCGTCGCGGACGGGACCGTGGCCGTCGCGGTCACCGTGGTCGTGGCGACCGTGGTCGTCACCGTGGCGGTCGGCTCGGTGGGCGTGGTGGGCGCCGGCGGCTGCGGCGACTGCGGGCCCTCGCTGAAGAAGGTGCTGCCGCGGTCGCTCGTCAGCGACTGACCGAGGAGCAGCTCCGGCAGGGTGAAGAAGGCCACGCAGATCGCGAACGCCAGCGCCGCGACGGCGAGGGTCGTCTTCCAGCGCACGCGGGTCCACCAGGGCTCCCGGAAGACCGGCCGCTCCTCGACCGCTGCCGCCGGCTGAGGAGGGGGCTCCGCGGAGGGTTGGGGCGCCCCGGACGGCCGGTTGACCAGCCGGGACGCCTCGTCGGTCAACGGCCGCACGATCCGCCTGGCCGGCCGGCCGGCCAGCTCCTTGACCACCGTCACGATGACGGGCGTCAGCGCAGCTCCCGTGAGCGTGCCCGCGAGCCCGAACCGGCTGAGCACGATGGTCGCGACCAGGGAGGCGACGCTCGCGATCGCCAGCGCCTCCAGCGAGAGCTCGGAGCTCCGCCCCTCCCGCGACCGTACCTGTCGCGTCTCTGTCGCCAAGCGG
>JAWVEW010000213.1:0-4201 GCA_033856495.1 Miltoncostaeaceae bacterium
GCGCAACATGAACGGGTACTCGTCGCACACCTACATGTGGGTCAACGCCGCCAACGAGCGGTTCTGGGTCAAGTACCACTTCAAGACCGACCAGGGCGTCGAGTGCCTCACCCAGCAGGAGGCCGACAGGATCGCCGGCGAGGACGGCGACTACCACCAGCGGGACCTGTACCACGCCATCGAGCGCGGCGAGTTCCCCAGCTGGACGCTCAGGATGCAGATCATGCCGTTCGAGGAGGCAAAGACCTACCGGTTCAACCCCTTCGACCTCACCAAGGTGTGGCCGCACGGGGACTACCCGCTGATCGAGGTCGGGAAGCTCACGCTCAACCGCAACGTCACCGACTACCACACCGAGATCGAGCAGGCGGCCTTCCAGCCCAACAACGTCGTGGCCGGCACCGGCCTGTCGCCGGACAAGATGCTGCTGGCCCGAGGGTTCTCCTACGCCGACGCCCACCGCGCCCGGCTGGGCGTCAACTATCAGCAGATCCCGGTGAACCGCCCCAAGAGCCCCGTCCGCAGCTACTCGAAGGACGGGGCGATGCGGATCGACAACGTGACCGACCCGGTCTACTACCCGAACTCGGTCGAAGGGGCGCCCGCCGCCGACACCGTCGCCCATGCGGAACACGCGGTATGGGCCGCCGACGGCGAGATGGTGCGGGCCGCCTACTCGCTCCACGCCGAGGACGACGACTACGGCCAGCCCAACACCATGATCAACGAGGTGTTCAGCCAGGAGCAGCGGGACCGGCTGGTGGACACCGTGTCCGGGATGCTCGCCGGGATCCAACGGGAGGACATCCTGCAGCGGGCCTTCGAGTACTGGCGCAACATCGACGAGCCGACCGGCGAGAGGATCGAGGCGGCCACGCTGGAGAAGCGGGGCGTCGGAGCCGCCGAGAAGGCGGGAGCGCGCTTCGACTGACGCTGACGCCGCCAGGTCGAGGTCGAGCCGAGCGGTACCGACTGGGGGGGCAGGGGCGTTCGTCCCCTGTCCTCCCCGAGGGGAGGCGGCCTCCCCCCTCCGGGGCTGCGGGCGGTTTCTAGCGGCGCCGCAGGACGCGGGCCAGCACGCCGGCCACCACCGCCAGGGCCGCGATCCCCGCGAACGCGCGCGCCCCGCCGGGGGGCTTGCACTTCGCCAGCGACCGCGCCTTCTGCTGGAGCGGCGCGGCGACGCGGGCGACCGGCGACGGATGGTCCTCCCCGTCCGTGCTCCAGCCCCTGACGCCGGAGGTGGTCGTGGCCATCGTGCGCTTGACGGCCCAGGGGAGGGCGCGGTACGCGGGGACGAAGACCAGGCGCCAGAACGGATTGCTCTGGAGGAGCGGCTCGGCCGACCCGTTCCGCCGGGCGGAATCCCGCATACCGGCCTCCATCAGCGCCCTCTCGCCGCGAGAGCGCATGGCGCCCGCCAGGGAGGGCCTGATCTTGGGCGCGGCCGGCTTCGCGCCGATCCTGGGGCCCGGCTTGCCGACCTTCGAGAGGGCGTCGGCCAGTGCGGCCTCGCCCTGACGTCGGGCCGGAGAGCCGGGGGGCGCCGGCGGCGCCGCAGGCATCCCGCCCGCGCCGAACAGGGCCACCCGATCGTGGCCGAAATACTCCCGCAGCCGCTCGTCGTGCGGATCGTGCGCAGCGCTCACGTCGGGCATCCTACCGTCGGCCGCCGCCTCGCGCGACGTCCGTCGCCGCGCAGGCGAGCTGGGCGCGCTCAGGGCGCGGGGATCACCCCGCCTGCGTGGACCCGGTTGCGGCCGTTTCGCTTGGAGGCGTAGAGGGCGGTGTCGGCCACCGCCACGAGCTCCTCCGGCGTGCGGGCGCCCTCCGCCGCGGCGACGCCCACGCTGACCGTCACGGCGCCGCCCTCGAGCGCGAGCGCCTCGACGGCGGTCCGCACCCGCTCGCCGACCACGACCGCATCCTCGAGCGTGGTCTCGGGCAGCAGCAGCGCAAGCTCCTCGCCGCCGTAGCGGGCCGCGCGGTCGGTACGGCGGGCCACCGTCGCCAGGGCGCCCGCGACGGCCGCGAGGGCGCGGTCGCCCGCCTGGTGGCCGTGGGCGTCGTTGTAGGCCTTGAAGTGGTCCACGTCGATCAGGCAGAGGGCCACGGGTGCGCCCGTGCGGCCGGAGCGCGCCAGCTCCCGCGCCAGCTCGGCGTCGAATCCGCGCCGGTTGGCCAGGCCGGTGAGGGCGTCCGTGACGCTGGCCCGCTCGATCTCGCTCACCAGCTCGGCGCGCCAGAGGGCGCTGCCGAGGGTGGCGGCGATCGTCTCGAGCGCGACCAGCTCCCGCCCGCGAAGGGCGATGCCGCGCTGGCCCGCGGCCGGGCGCCGGCACTCGATCGCGCCGATCGGCGCCCCGCCGCCGCCCACGACCGGCACCGACACCACCGCGGCATCGCCCTCGCGGAAGAGCCGGACCACGTTCGGGCCATCGCCGAGCCGGACGTCCGCGACCCAGCCGACCAGGATCTCGCTCGCGGCGGCCCGGGCGGCCTCGGTCATCGCCGGCGGCCCCTCGGCGGTGAGCATGAGGCGGGCGGTCTCGTGGAGCAGCGACAGCCGGGCGGCGCGCCGGCGCAGCTCGCGCTCCCCCGCCGCGGCGCCGGCCGCGGCCGCGGCCACGAGGCTCCAGAAGACCACCAGGCGCCCGACCGAGCCGGTGGCGCCGGCGCCGACGCTGTCGTTCCAGATCAGCGCCAGGTAGGCGATCGTGACCAGCGCGGCGGACTTGATGCCCGTGCGCGTCGAGTAGCCGAGCGTCGCGCCCAGGGCGGCGAGCAGCAGCAGCCAGAGGAGCGGGCTGTCCGACCCGCCGGTGGCCAGCGCCACGGACGCCGCCCAGGCCACGTCGACCGGCAGGCTGAGGTCCACCGCCAGCCGCAGCCACCGGGGCCAGCGCGAGGGGATCAGCCACAGCGCCAGGTGCAGGGACGCCGCGGCGACGCAGAGCAGCGTGAGCAGGACGGCGTCGCGCTCGAAGAGCGATCCGGGCGCGAGCCAGGCGGCGGAGGCCACGCTCGCCACGGCCACCAGGCGCCCCACCAACAGGCCCAGGTGACGATCCTCGAGCCCGTACCAGGGGCGGCGCGAGCGCTCGCCCACGAGCTGCGGCGCGGGCCCCGCCCCGGGCACGGCGTCCCGCGGCTCGGCCTCCGCGGGGCGGTCGCGGGCGCCGTGGAGCTCCAGCGGCAGTCGCGCGGCTGTGACATCGAGAGGGAGGCGCAAGTCGAGACCTTTCGACCGGGGATCGCCCCCTTCATCGGATGCGCGCAGGGCCAACTCAAGCATTCCGGCCACAGTGGGGCCTCGGCGTGCGCTGCAGGCACGTGTGTCCGTAGAAAACCCGCGGCCGGGAGCAGTGGAAAACACGGGGACCGGGGCGGCGCGATAGGTATTGCTTCAGTCCCTCATATCCGCGGCCGAAAGAGGATCCGGAGACGGTGCCGGAACGAGTCCGACCGTCGATCGCCCCGCCCACGGTTGGAAAGGATTCCACTGACATGAAGACGCCCAGGATGCCCAAGGGTCGCGCCGGCAAGGCGCTCGCCACACTCGCTGTCGTTGGTGCGGCCGGCTCGCTCGCCGGCGTCGGCGCCTTCTCGGCGTTCTCGAGCACCACCACGAACCCCGGCAACAGCTTCGCCTCAGGCACCGTCGTGCTGGCCGACAACGACCTCAACGGGTTCATGTACTCGCTGACCAACCAGAAGCCGGGCGTCGTCACGGACAAGTGCATCCAGGTGACCTACACCGGCAGCCTCGACGCCAGTGTCAAGCTCTACACGGGCAGCACGATCGACACGCTCGGCCCCTACGTCAACATGACCATCACGCAGGGGACGCAGGCGACACCGAGCTTCCCCGACTGCACCGGCTTCACGGCCGACGCCACCGGGACCATCTACACCGGGACGCTGGCCAACTTCGCCACCACCTACCACGACTACGCGAGCGGTCTGGCGACCACGCCGGCCGGCGCGACCAAGTGGACGAGCGCCGCCGGCACGCTTGTCTACAAGTTCTCGGTCCAGGTCGCCGACAACGACTCGGCCCAGGGCAAGACCACCGGCAGCCACGACTTCGTCTGGCAGGCGCGGAACCAGTAACCGATGACACGGGCGATCGGACTCCTCCTCGGGCTCGGACTGATCGCCCTCGCCGTGCTCGCCGGCCAGGTGGCCGGCGGGCACACCC
>JAWVEW010000214.1:0-4038 GCA_033856495.1 Miltoncostaeaceae bacterium
CACCGTGGCCGAGGACACCAGCGAGGCCATCCGCGCCGGCACCGCGGAGCTCGTGCGGGCGGTCCTGGAGCGCAACGCGCTGGTCCCCGAGGACCTGGTCTCGATCCTCTTCACGGCCACCCCCGACCTGTCGGCCGACTTCCCGGCCGTCGCCGCCCGCGAGATCGGGCTGAGCCAGGTGCCGCTGCTGTGCGCGCGCGAGATCGACGTGCCCGGCTCGATGCCGCGGTGCATCCGGCTGCTGGCCCACTGCTACGCGCCGGCCGACCGCGCGATCCGCCACGTCTACCTGCGCGAGGCCCGCCAGCTGAGGACGGACCTCCCGGATTAGGAAGTGTCCCGGGCCGCCTCGAGCGGCCCGGGACGGGGAGACGCGGCTACCCGGTGACCGCCGGGATGATCTGGGCCGGCACCCTGAACACGGTGACCGGGGTGCGGGCGCTCTCGATGCCCCCGCAGGAGGCCTTCAGGGTCGCCACGCCGGCGCGGTTGCCCGCCGCGGCGCGCGGCACCTGCATCGTCATCGCGACCACCGCGGACCGCCCTGGCCGCAGGGTCGGCACCGCGAAGCGGAGGGTGCCGGCCGAGAAGGTCGCCTTCGGGGTGCTCGAGACGAGGGCGAAGCCGATCGGCAGCCGGTCGGCGAGGACGACCCGACGCGCGATCACGCGCCCGGCGTTTCGGATCTGGACCCGCCAGGTGAGGCGCTGGCCGGCGGCGACCCGCCGCGGGCCGACCACCCGCGCCATCAGCGTGGGCGCGGGGCAGAGGGGGCCGCCCGGCCCGCCGGAGGGCGCCGGCGTCTTGGCCGGGCCGCCCTGGAGGCCGCCGGCCGCCGGCTGGCCGTTCGGGCCGGTGGGCCCGGCCCCGGGCTGGGGGGTGGGGGCGCCGGGGATCGCGGCCTGGCTCGTCGCCTGCTGGCCGGGACCAGGCGGCGCGACCGTGCCCTGCGGAGCCTGGGGAGCGGGAACGCCCTGCGGACCGCCGGGGCCGCCCGGCGGGCCGCCCTGGCCGGGCCCCGCCAGGGCGCAGTCGGCGGAGACCAGGACGGAGGCGCTCGCGCTCACCGGGGCCGCCTTCGGCGCCCCCGAGCTCGTCGGATGGTTGACGGCCTCCGGCTTGGAGGGCGGGAGCAGCGTCGCCGTGTCGGCGACCTGGGCGGTCGCAGGGCAGAGCAGCCCCGCGTTCGCGATCGTCGAGGTGAAGGTCCGGGTCAGGCTCGCCGGATCGTCGGCGGCGAGGGTCCACGGGCCGGGGTCGGTCGGTACCGTGACCAGCACGCCCGCCGGAGGCGCGGCGAAGGCATCGGTCAGCGTCGCTGTGCGGAAGTACACGGCGGAGTTGGTGGCCGGCCCGTCGGTGAAGTCCACCGGGGCCGAGAAGGATCCGTTGCCGGAGCTCGGGGCGGTCCACTCCACCCTGGCGGTGTTCGTGCCCTTCGCGCTGCCGGCGCCGGCTGCCCCCGGGGTCACGACGAAGCGGTAGTGGAAGGTCTTCTCCGCGTCGCAGTCCGCCTGGAGCAGGAAGGGGGACTTTGCGAGCACCACGGTCTGGGTGGTGCCGTCCGGCAGCGTGATGACGTCGGTGACCTTGCTGACGGTCGCGTCGCCGTTCGTGGCGCGCACGACGACGTCGCCGTCGACGACCCACTGGACCGACGGCGTGGCGGTGGCGGCGAGGGTGTAGCCGATCGGGGCGGCGGCGCCGGGCGCCAGCACCACCGAGGCCGGCGTGGGCGTCTTGGTCAGCGTCCAGGCGTAGGTCGTGATCTTGCTGACCCGGACGTTCTTGCAGACCTGGACGGTCTTGCCGCCCTGGCCGGGCGGCGAGCTCAGGCCGTTGTCCTTCAGGCAGCCGTCGAAGCTCGGGGTCGGGGCGTTCACGGCGGCGCACGCGAGCGCCGTCGACCCCAGTACGAGCGACAACACCGTCGCGGCGACGGCCGCGCAGATCGCTCTCCATCTCATTGCGGGACCCCCATCTGGTCCGAGGGAGACACCTCGCTCGCCCGAGGTCGGACGTCATGACCGCCTACCGCGGGTTATGGGGCGTGCCCAGGGCACCCCTGGCGGGCGGCGGTCGGGCGGCGTCGCCGCGGGCGAGGGGCCCGGCGGCGGTCGCACGGCGGCTGGCTCAGCGCACGGCGGGATCCTTCCGACGGGCTCCGCCCGGTCGGGGACGCCGTCGGCAGGCGCGCGGAGCCGCCGGCGATCCGATGATGGATCCGGCGCCCCCCTCCCATGCGGTCGATCTGCTCGTCATCATGTGCCGAACTCGAGACTCAGCCAGTCGTGCTCGTCGCTTCGGTGAAAGAACGCACGGAGCGCCCCGAAAGTCGGCGCGATCGGCCCTTCGAATCGCCCTCGTGAGGGCGTTCCAGCCCGCTAGTTGCGGATCTCGAACCCGGCGAGCCCCTCCGGCGTCTCCGACGTGCGCTCGAGCCGCTCGACCCACGCCTTCTGCGGCCCTCGCCGGCAGAGGTCGACCATCCGCTCCACCGCCTCCGGCGGCCCCTCGAACACCGCCTCGACGGCGCCGTCGTCCCGGTTTCGGACCCACCCGGACACGCCGTGGCGGGCGGCCGCCGTCCTGGTGGCGGCCCGGAAGCAGACGCCCTGGACGAGCCCGTGGACGACCACCCGCGCGCGCACCGACGCCATCGCCCCAGCGTAATGGCGACTAGGATGCGAGGGTCCGCAGCGGGCGCCAGCAAGGAGGTGCGCCATGGCCGAGCGGCCCAGCCACGTCATCGTCGGCGCGAGCCTCGCCGGTGCCAAGGCGGCGGAGACCCTCCGCGAGGAGGGCTTCGACGGTCGTGTGGTGCTGATCGGCGCCGAGCCCGAGCGGCCATACGAGCGCCCGCCGCTGTCGAAGGACTACCTGCGCGGCGAGAGCGACCGCTCGAAGGTGTTCGTGCACGAGGAGTCCTTCTACGCGGAGCACGACATCGAGCTGCGTACGCAGACGAGGGTCGCGCGGCTGGACGTCGGCGGGCGGGCCGTGGAGCTGGAGGGCGGGGAGCGGATCGGCTTCGACGCCCTGCTGTTGGCCACGGGCGCGGAGCCGCGCCGGCTGGCGGTGCCGGGCGCCCAGCTCGACGGCGTGCTGGAGCTGCGGACCCTTGCCGACGCCGACCGGCTGCGCGAGCGGTTCGCCCGCGCCGGGCGGCTGGCGGTCATCGGCGCCGGCTGGATCGGCTCGGAGGCTGCGGCCTCGGCGCGCCAGCTGGGCCTGGAGGTGACGTTGATCGAGCAGGCCTCGGTGCCCCTGGAGCGGGTGCTGGGCCCCGAGGTCGGGCGCATCTACGCCGAGATCCACGCCGACCACGGCGTCGACCTGCGCCTGGGCGTGGGCGTCGAGCGACTGGAGGGCTCCGCCGCGGTCGAGGGCGTGCGCCTCACCGACGGCGCGGTCGTGGACTGCGACCTCGTCCTCGTCGGCATCGGGGTGGTGCCGCGGACCGGCCTCGCGGAGGCGGCCGGGCTCGAGGTCGACAACGGCGTGCTGGTGAGCGAGCACCTGGAGGCGAGCGCCGCCGGCATCTTCGCCGCCGGCGACGTGGCCAACGCCTGGCATCCCTTCTACGGCCGGCGCGTCCGCGTCGAGCACTGGGCCAACGCGCTGAACCAGGGACCCGCGGCGGCCCGCGGCATGCTCGGGCGGCCGTCGCCCTACGAGCGGCTGCCCTACTTCTTCTCCGACCAGTACGAGGTCGGGATGGAGTACTCGGGGCTGGCATCCGGCGACGACCGCCTGGTGCTGCGGGGGGACCCGGCCACCCGCGAGTTCATCGCGTTCTGGCTCGACGGCGGGCGCGTGGTGGCCGGCATGAACGTGAACGTCTGGGACGTGGCCCAGGCGATCCAGGCGCTCATCCGCTCCCGCGCCGAGGTCGACGAGCGGCGGCTGGCCGACCCCTCGGTGCCGCTGGAGGAGCTGACTCCGGCGGTCTCCGGAGGCGCGTAGCGGGGCCCGTGGGCGCCCGGGAAGGGCCTCACTGGCCGTTCGGGCTGGTCAAGACTCCCCCTTTGAGGGGCG
>JAWVEW010000215.1:0-4934 GCA_033856495.1 Miltoncostaeaceae bacterium
CGGTCCACCAGCCCGAGCGCGGCGGATTCCCAGAGGGTGGACCGTGCCCCGCGCTCCACCAGGCGGCGAGCCGCGTGCCACTGGGCGAACGCGGTGGCGTCGGCCAGCGGCGTGCCGCCGCCGATCACCCCGCCCTGCGCCTCGATATCGGCGCCGGCATCGAGCAGGGCGTCGAGCACTCCGACGTCGTCGCAGCTCGCTGCCCAGTGCAGCGGGGTCTCGGTGTGCGGTCCGGTGAAGCGGGCGTCGACGTCCGCGCCGGCATCGACCAGCGCGGCGACCGTCGCCGCGCCGTTCGGGAAGTGGCCGGGCCAGTCGGTCACCACGTGCAGCAGGGTGCGCGACGTGCCGCAGGGGTCGTCCGGGCGGTTGCCGAGCCTGGCGGTCGCCAGATCGGGATGCTCGCCCAGGAGACGTTTCAGCGCCTCGACATCGCCGCTGCGGATCGCCTCGACCGCCGCGCGGGCGAGGGGCTCGCGCGTGTCCAGGACCAACATGTTGAGCCTCCTCGAACCGAGGGGAGCCGCGGCTCTCGGACGATCGGCGAGAGCGGAGAGGGAGGGATTCGAACCCTCGAATCGGGTTGACCCCGATTAACCGCTTAGCAGGCGGCTGCCTTCAGCCACTCGGCCACCTCTCCGGGTCCGCGTATGGTATCCGCTCGCCTCGGGCCACGGCAGAGCCGACCGGCCGCGGGCGGGGAGGGGTGGCAGAGAGGTCGAATGCAGCGGTCTTGAAAACCGCCGGCCGGTGCAAGCCGGCCCGTGGGTTCGAATCCCACCCCCTCCGCTACGGCCCCTGAAAAACGATCTGTGAGCAGGTCTTTTGGATAATTTCCCGTCCTCTCCTGGCCGCCGCCAAGGCGCTCTCGACCTACCTCGGGCACGCCTCGATCACGATCACGATGGACCGCTACGGGCACCTCATGCCCGGCAACGAGGACGAAGCGGCCGGGCTGCTCGACGCCTACCTCCGGCGCGCCGACACGGCTGCCCGGGTGGCCCAGCTCGACGACTGACCCGGCCCTCGACAGCGCTCGGCGCCATCGTCTCCACCTCGACCTCGAGCGCGCTGCCGGGGCGCTCGCGCACGTCAGTGACCGGAAGCCCGGTAAGCCCGAGGGCTCGGGTAAGTTCGCCCGGCATCCACCGCTCCTCCCGCTACGCGACCTTGACCACCGCGAAGCCTGAGAGGGGCGGCGGGTCACGCCGGTATTACCGGGTATACTCGCCTCATGGCAAAGGTGATGATCTCGCTTCCGGATGAGCTGCTGGCCCGCTTGGACGCCCACGCGGCCGAGCGCGGGAGCACGCGCAGCGCGACGCTTCGCGATCTCGCCGAGGCGGCGCTGGGCGAGCGCGAGCGTCTGCTCGCCGAGCGGATGACCGAACTTGAAGGACACGCAAGCGGCCACGGCGGCGACGTCGTCGGCGAGCTGAAGGCCGGGCGGCCGGCTTGATCTTCCTCGATGCGAGCGTGCTGCTCGCCGCCGAGGATCTCGACGACCGCAACCACCCGGCGGCCTCAGCGCTGCTGCGGACCGGCGCGCTCGGCACACTCGAACTGGCCGCCTACGAAGCCACGAACGTCGCCGAGGTGCGCTGGTGTGATCCTGAGGCAAGCCGGCGGTTGCGAGAGCGCGTCTGGGCGATCGCCGAGCTGGGAGCGCTGGTGCGCGTGGACCGCGCGCTCGCCGAGCGCTCCGCCGAGCTCGCGCGCCAGCACACGATCAGCGTCTACGCCGCCGCGTACGTCGCTGGCGCCGAGCGGCTCGGCGCGCCGCTGGCGAGCTGTGACGAGCGCGACCTCGTCTCGCACGGGCTCGCCAAGCTCCCGTACGAGTTGCTCGGCGCCAACCCAAGCTCTCCCTAAGTGGCTCAGACGAGCATGGCCAGGTGGCAGTCGTCGAACTCCTGCACGTCTCCGAGGGCGTCGACTTCCGCGGCCTGCCGGAGCCCTGGCGCATCAACGAGGCGCTGGGCCAGGTAGTCGAGGAGCAGGGCTGGGCAGGTCGCCTTTCGGCATAGGTCAACGCGCCCGGCCGATCTGGCCTCAGCGACCAGCGCCGCCGAGGGCGAGCTCCTTCGCAATGCGGTCCAGAGCAATGGCGCCGGGGTCGAAGGCGGAGGCATCCTCGAGTCCGAGCCAGTCGAGCATCTCGTCGTGCTGTTCGTGGCTGGGGTCGGCGAGGATCTCTTTCAGCTCGGCGTATCCCCACGGGCCGCCGCAGTCCTCGGGTGGGCAGGCCCCCGTTGCGGCCACCAGGACGGGGTAGCGGGCCGCGGGGTCGGCGTCGAGCAGCTCCTCGACCACGATCTCGTGCTCCCAGTCATCGCCGAAGTCGTAGGTGTAGCGAAGCCGGTCGCCGACCCCGCCAATCAGCTCGCCGACGCGCACCCGGCGCTCGTCCATGACACCCAGCTCGCGATCTGGCAGCCCGAACTCCCCGGCGGCGCTGGTGAAGACGTGCATGTGGCAGTCCTGCCAGCCGAACGCGGCCTGGATCGCCGCGTGCAGGCGGTCGAGGCGCATGTCTGCGCGGACCGAAAGCCGCCGCCAGACCGGCGGCCTGGACACCTCCAGCAGCCTCACCTTCACTTGCACGACGACGCCACCGCCGCTCCCATCCCGCACGATGCGATCGGCACCTCGACGTTTGCCCACCGCGACCTCCCCTCGCGTCGCTTGCGGTTCAGCCCAGACGGCAGGGCGCGTGCCGGACGACACGGCGTCGCCGACGGCTTCATTCAGCGACCGGCGAGCTGATCGTCGCTGGCGATCCGCAGCGGAAGTGGGCCTGCAGCTTCTGGGGCACTGCGCTCGCCAGCTCGCCGCGAAGGCGGCCTGCCGTGATCACGCCGGTGGCGGCGACGAAACAGACGCCCGTCGATTCCCGCCTGTGGCTCGCCGACCGAGCGTCAAGCGGGGTAGCGCGTGGCGCCGCGCACGGAAAGCCCCCACCCTCGCCACCGATTCCCTTCGAGAGGCGAGGCACGGCGTGCCGCTTCAGCCCGTTGACGCCGCCACGTCGGGAATGCATACCCGTCTTGCCGCCGGCCGCCGCGCCGCCTCCGGCCGGCGGTCGGAGCGGGGTGGTGGTGACGCCACGCGCCCGGGACGGGCCACCGATGTGCTACAAGTAGTCCCATGGCGAGCGTGGGTGTACGGGAGTTGCGGCAGCGCGCGAGCGAGCTTTTGCGTCGCGTCGAGGCGGGCGAGACGATCGAGGTCACTGACCGCGGCCGGCCGGTCGCGCTGCTCACACCCGTGCCGCAAGCGGGGCCGCTGGCGCGACTGCGCGCCGCTGGAGAGGTGTCCGCCGCCGCCGGCGAGCTCGCGGACTTGCCGGCGCCGCTCGCGCTCACGCCCGACCACGAGCCGCCCTCGGTCGTGCTGGGGCGGCTGCGGGCTGATGAGCGCTGACCGAGCGACTTACCTCGACTCGTCGGCGATCGTCAAGCTCATCGTTGCCGAGCCGGAGTCGGCGGCGTTGCGTCGCTATCTGCGCGTCCGGCGTCCGCTCGTGTCGAGCGCACTGGCACGAGCGGAGGTGGCCCGTGCGCTGCTCGCCTTCGGTGATCAGGCCCTACGACGCAGCCAAGACGTGCTCGGTCGGATCGAGCTGATCCGAATCAGCGACCGCATCCTCGCGGCCGCCGGCGCCTTGCTCCCCAGCGAGCTGCGCACCCTCGACGCGATCCACCTGGCGACTGCGCAGCAGCTCGGGAGCGATCTCGCGCGCATCGTCACCTACGACGAGCGCATGCGGGCCGCCGCCGCGGCGGTCGGCGCTCGGGTGGCTGCCCCGGCGTAACGTCGGTCGGGAGCGCCCCACCAGATGGAGCGCTACGCGCGCTCGACGCTTTGCGGCGCGCCGCAGCTCCTCGACCCTGGCCTCGAGGTCGGCGGTCCGCCGCTTCAGACCCTCGTTCTGCGAGCGCAGGCCGGCGTTCTCCGCCTGACAGAAGTCCTTCCGGATACCCGCGAACTCAAGGCCGGCATAGCTCCGCTGGAAGTCCGACCGGGCTCTTGTGGGGCGGGTGAGGTCCGAGCAGCGGCGGCGGCGGCAGGTTGGAGCGCAGGCCCTCCCAGGCATGGGCCCTGAGCTGGGCCGCGTCGAGCTGAGCCGGGTTCGGCGACATGCACCACCACCTGTCCCGTTCAGCGCGCAGAGTTCTGGACCTCACTACCGCTCGGACTACCGCTCACCGGCCCTCTGAGGCGCGAGAATCCCCATAGACAGTACGATCACGTCTCCGCGGTCGGAGGCCTTGAAAACCGCCGGCCGGTGCAAGCCGGCCCGTGGGTTCGAATCCCCCCCTCCGCTGAAGACGCCCTGATCGCGCTCTGAGCGCGTGATCCCGGTCCGACGGGGCCGCCGCCGTGCAGGCTCGCGAACCTGCTCGTCGAGCGACCAGCATCGAGAGGCAAGGCCCGTCCCGAGCACCTCGTAGAGGTGCAGATCCGAGCGGCAGATGCCGGTGGAGGTGATCCGGACGATCTCGTCCGTGGGCTGCTGGATGGTCGGGTCGGGGACCGTGTCCACCCGGACGTCGCGCGTGCCATGGCAGGCGACGCCTTCATCGGGCCTCCCTCCGTCGCTTGCGTCCCCAGACGGTGCCCACGCTGCGGTCCAATGCCTCGTGGCGGACGGGAAGGACCGCCGGGGGACCGCGAGAACTGCTCTTCGACATCGTCGTCGCGAGGAGGACTCGGATGGCCAGCTCGACAGGACGATCGGTCCGCAGGCCCTCGAAGCCGGACGCGGCCGCCCAGCCGACGGCCGCCGCCGCGGTCGCGGACCGCGAGGCGCTGGACGCTCCGGCCCCGGCCGCCGCACTGGAGCAGGCGCTCGACCCGGTGCCCGAGGCGCCGTGGGTGCGCGGGGAGGAGGCGCCGTCCGTGGAGGACCGGCCGCGGCCCCGCGTCGACGC
>JAWVEW010000216.1:0-3281 GCA_033856495.1 Miltoncostaeaceae bacterium
TTCGGCGCCCGGACGGGGGACGCGGCGCCCCCCGTCCGGGCCTGATCCTCGCGGGACGGCGCGCTGGGTTCCGCGCCGTCCGGAGCGGTGAGCCGCCGCCGGCTCGGGCGGCGATCGTGGTCCAGTCGGCCGCGCGCGCGGAGCGTCCCCAGGGGGACCACCGGCATCACCGACATACCTCGTGTCCGGCGCCGTCGGGACCGGCGAGACTCGCGGCTCTTCGGGGCCCGGGTCCGCAAGGAACGATCAGGCGATCGAGATCGCCGGTGAGGCTCGTGGGTGGTGGATACCCGCGAGCCCGTTCATGATCGCTCTCCTTGCCGGGGGATGATCTCGACAGGTAACCTGTCATTTGGTCGCCCGCCAGAGACAGGAGACCTGTCCAGATGTCACGTCGTCTGCCGGAAGCCGCCGCCCGCCGCGGACCCCAGAACCTGGCCGTGCTGCTGCGCGAGCCGTTCCTCGCGATGACCGGGCACCTGCACCGCCGCCTCGCCGAGGCGGGGCACACCGAGGTGCGTCCGGCGCACGGCGCCGTCTTCCAGGTCCTCGACGACGAGGGCACCCGGGTCAGCGTCCTGGCGGAGCGGGCCCAGATGACCAAGCAGTCGATGGCCGAGCTGGTCTCGCACCTCGAGGCGCGCGGCTACGTGGAGCGGATCCCGGACCCGACCGACCGGCGGGCGCGGCTGGTGCGCGCCACCGCCCTGGGGCGCGAGCTCTTCCCGATCGCGCTGGGCGCGATCGCCGAGACCGAGGCGCGGTGGGCCGACCTCCTCGGCAAGGGCGGCATGGCCCAGCTCCGCCGGCTCCTCGAGGAGCTCAACGCCGACCTGTAGGCCGGCTTGCGGAGAAGGAATCGGAGGGGGAGGGGAACCGGCGGCTCCAGACGACCATGACGCCACCGTCGCCCGGCGGAGGCGCCCCAGGGGTGACGGGAGCGTGCCGCTTCGGCGCCGCCTCGGAACCGTCTCCCGCCGTCAGCCGGGGCCCGCCGCTCCTGGCTCGGCGAGTGGCGGGAGGGCCTGCTCGATCCTCTCCCGGTGGGCCTCCAGCCAGGGCGGCAGCCGCAGGGAACGCCCGAGGGACTCGGGCGGCTCGTCGGTCGTGAAGCCGGGCGGATCGGTCGCGATCTCGAACAGGACCCCGCCGGGCTCGCGGAAGTAGATGGAGCGGAAATAGATGCGGTCGAGCACCGGCGTCACGTTCAGCCCCTCTGCGGCCAGGCTCGTCCTCCAGGCCAGCTGCTCCGCCTCGTCGGACGCCCGCCAGGCGACGTGGTGCACCGTGCCGGCGAGGGTCTGGCCGCGCGCCTTCTCGGGCATGCACAGCAGGTCGGCGACGCCGCCGGGGCCCGCGAGGCCGTGGAAGCGGAAGCGGTTCCCCTCGTCCCCCGACGCCTGGAGCCCCAGCGTCTGCAGCACGTGCGCCGTGCGTTCGTAGCCCTCGACCCACAGCGCGACGGAGTGGAGCCCGCGGATCGAATGCTCGGCCGGCACCGGGCCGCCCTCCCAGGGAGCTCCGCGATCCGCGCTGCGGCTGGCGACGAGCTCGAGCACCAGGCCGTCCGGGTCCGCGAACGCGATCGCCTCCTCCTCGAACCGCCGGGTGGGTCCGTCCAGCTCGACGCCCGCGGCCCGAAGGCGGTCGACCCAGAACCCCAGGCCCTCCACCGGCACCGAGAAGGCGGTGACCCCGACCTGGCCCGTGCCGCGTCGGCCGCTGGGCGCGCCCGGCCACGGGAAGAAGGTCATCAACGTCCCGGGGCGGCCGAGCGCGTCCCCGTAGTAGAGATGGTAGGAGCCCGGGTCGTCGAAGTTCACGGTGCGCTTCACGAGCCGCAGGCCCAGCAGCCCGCCGTAGAAGTCCACGTTTCGCTGCGGATCCCCGGCGATCGCGGTGACGTGGTGGATGCCCGCCACCCCGGGCGGTCCCTCCCTGGCGCCTTCCCCCATGCCCGCCGCGACGGTCAGTGCCCGGCGGCCCGAGCCGCTGCTCGCCGCTCGGCGAGGCGCACGAGGAGCTCGTGCTCGATCAGGCCGGCGGAGCGGTGCAGCCGGGCCACGCTCTCCAGCTCGTGCGGCTCGTCGACCCCGGGCATCGTCCCCGAGCCGCCTGCGGCGCGGCAGGCGTCCCGCGCGGCGGCGTGCAGGTCCGCGTAGGCCCGCCGGTCGGCCTCGCCGACCGGGGCGTCGGGCGCCCCCTGCATGAGGGAGAGGCCGCGCGCCCGCAGGACCTCGGCTTGCGAGACCAGGCTGCCGAGGTTGGCGAGGGCGTGCTCCCGCATCAGCGGATCATCGCGGATCCGGCGGGCGGCTGCGCCGGCGGCCCGCGGTCCCCGCCGTCAGCCGAGCGGCGACGGCGGGATCCGCGTGACGCCGTGCACCTGCGGCAGGAGCATCGCCAGCTCGTCGGGGTAGCACCACGACCACACCTCGCCGGGCTCCAGCGAGCGGATGATGGGGTGGCCCATCCGCCTCGCGTGCGCGCTGGCGTGTCGGTTGGGGGAGTCGTCGCAGCAGGCCACCTCACCGCACTCCAGGCAGATGCGCAGGTGCAGCCACGGGTCGCCGACGGCCAGGCAGTCCGCGCAGCCGTCCGTCGCCTCGGGCAGCTGGGTGACCAGCACGTGGTCGAGGTGGGTGCAGGTCGCCATCCGTCGTCCTCCGATCAGGGCTGAGTGAAGGGGATCCGCACGCGGAAGGCCGTGCGGCCGGGCCGGGACTCGACGGCCAGGGAGCCGTCGTGGCGGTCGACGACGATCTGCCGGGCCGTGGCCAGGCCGAGCCCCGTGCCGTGACCCACCTCCTTGGTCGTGAAGAAGGGATCGAAGATCCGCTCGCGGAGCTCGGCGGGGATGCCGGGGCCGTCGTCGGCGATCTCGACCACCGCGCAGCCGCCATCGGCGCGGGTGGTGATGGTGATCGTGCCGCGCCCGTCCAGCGCGTCGATGGCGTTGTCCAGCAGGTTGGTCCAGACCTGGTTGAGTTCGGAGCCGCGGACGGTGAGCCGGGGCAGGTCGCGGTCGTAGTCGCGGCGAACCTCGACCGTCGCGTGCCTGAGCTTGTGGCCGAGCACGGTGAGGGTCGTCTCGAGACCCTCGTGGAGGTCGACCTCGACCAGGCCGCCCCGGTCCAGGTAGGCGTAGGACTTCACCGCGCCCACGAGCGCCGACATCCGCCCGGTCGCCTCCTGGAGCTCGGCGGCCAGGCGGCCCGCGGTGAGGCTCGCGGCCACCCAGCGCAGCGCCGCGTCGGTGGCCGGGCCGGCGAGCTCCGCGA